>JAYTAQ010000193.1:0-2347 GCA_043737415.1 bacterium | reverse complement strand
TCTTAACTCGCACGAACGACCAGTATATGACTCTTATAAATTTTCTTATAGATTTGTTTTTTAAAAAAGACAATTTATCAATATTTTGAAACAAAATAACTGCTTTTCTATCAAGAGTCTGGTCTTTTTTCTTGATTTCTCCTTGAAGCTCTTTTATTAATTTTCCTCTATTAAGCCAATCATAAGTTAATTCCATTTCAGTTGGAACTAGAAACACGTTATTATTAGGATGATTTTCAAGATAAAGAGATATAAATTCACCTTTTTTTGCTAATAAATAATTAAGTTCTATCGAAGTTCTGAGTCTTTTTTCTTCAAGAATTAGGTTTTTTTGAGCTAACTCCGATGATTCCTTTTTGAACCAAACAAGGTCATAATAAAGACTATCTCGTTCTTTTTGGAGCCTTAAAACATCTAAGGTTGTGATTAATGAATCTGCTGTGTCGATGTAATGTTTATAAATCTCCTCTTTTGGAAAGTTTTTTAACAGAGACACAACTTCATTTGACTTAATCATTACACCCAGTCCAAAATTCTGTGGAAAATCTAAAAAGAAACAATCCTGATTCTCTGCCTTAACTTCCGCCCAAAGTTCCTTAACACCGTATTCTTCTACAAATATATCGTGAAAAAGGATAATTCCATCGTCCTTAACTTTATCTTTCCAGGTATAGTAATCTTCTTTAATCGCCTCATAGGTGTGAAGGCCATCGATATGCAAAATATCAATTGAGTTATCTACAAAAAAATCTAAGGCTTCCAGAAAGAACATTCTCATTAATTTTACTCTTTGATCCGGATAAAACTTTTTTAAAGTATTTCCAACTTGAGTATATAAATCAATGGAAAAATCTCCAGCATTGTAAAACCCAGTGTTTTCATCACCTTGCCACGCATCAACAGCAAAAACTTGTGTATCAAGATTTGCGTCCTTAACTGATTGAGTAAAAGAGTAAAGTGAGGTCCCTTTGAAAGTACCTAATTCAACAATAGTCCTAGGTTGAATGTTTTGAACCAAATCATATACAAAAGGGCAATGTCCAAACCATGTAAAATCTTGGCATTTGTCCAAGAACTCAAACTTAGGTTTTCCGAACTTCCATTTGTCGTTTTTTTTATTCATCCGAGTCAATTCGATTGTATTTCGAAATCTAACAGAATTATAAAGATTTGTCTGTACTAATCAAATTGACTTCGATTAGTATTAGTTTTTTCAAAGACTGATAATTTATTACTAACTTTTTTCCTAGATTTTATTCCTAAAACATATACTCTATGAATTAATAGAGGACAATTGTTGAGTTCACGATTCAAATACCTATTAAATAATCTAATACAGACTTACAGTTATCTGGATCTTTAAAAACTAGATGAAATTATAGAAGTCTTTTTAGATCAGCTTCAACCATCATTTCAATTAGCTGCTTAAAGTCTGTTTTAGGCTTCCAACTTAATTTCTCCTGAGTTCTTGTTGAATCTCCGTGAAGTAAAGGTACTTCAGCTGGTCTCATATATCTTGGATCTTGTACAACGTATTTATCCCAATTATTAATTCCAACGTAGTTGAAAGCTACATCTAGGCACTCTCGAATTGAATGAGTTTGCCCCGTAGAAATAATATAATCGTCGCCTTCTTCCTTTTGCATCATTAAATACATTGCCTCAACATAGTCTCCAGCAAAACCCCAGTCTCGTTTAGCATCAAGGTTTCCAAGCCGAATCTCTTTAGCTAATCCATTTTTTATTCTTGCAACACCATCGGTTATTTTTCTTGTTACAAACTGAATTCCTCTAATAGGTGATTCATGATTGAAAAGAAGTCCATTGCAAGTATACATCTTATATGACTCTCTAAAGTTTATTGTCATCCAATAAGCGTACAATTTTGCAATACCATAAGGACTCCTAGGATGAAATGGAGTTTGTTCGTTTTGCATACCATTCGTATGATTGGAGCCGTAAAGCTCTGATGTTGAAGCTTGGTAAAATTTTGTAGTAGGACTAAAAAACTTAATTGCATTTAAAAGATGAAGCACACCTAAAGCATTGACTTCGGTTGTTAACTTTGCCTGATCCCATGAAGCACCTACAAATGATTGAGCTGCTAAGTTATACACTTCGTCAGGATGAATCGTTTTAATGATCTGCATTAAGGATGCCTCATCAGTCATATCACCATCTACAAATCTAATCTCTTTTGTTATTCCTAGATAATCTAAATTCGTAAAATTTGGAGCAGAATATCTTCTGATCATTCCATAAACTATATAACCTTTTTCTAAAAGTAGTTTAGCTAGATAAGGACCATCCTGTCCCAAAATACCTGTAATCAAAGCCGTTTTGTTCA
>JAYTAQ010000192.1:0-2348 GCA_043737415.1 bacterium | reverse complement strand
TGTATTTGAATGGAGAGATGCCTACCAGAGACGTGATTAAGCTTGTTTATTACCAGTTAGAAGGTGAGAGAAAGTTTCTTTCTGATAGAGCCTCTCAGGATTTCATAGTAAGAAGGAAAGGTAAGTACCTGGCTTTCTCTCCTCGAAGCTATGCAACTCGAACAGCTGAAAATAACGGTACAGTTAACAGATTTATATTTGATCTAACAGAATCAGGCAATCAGTATTTATCTAAATATATGAGCGACTTGAAAGAGAAATATCCCGAAACTTGGATAGAAATAGGACAATTCCCTGAAAATCTAAAGAATCTATTGCTTGTGGATAACCGCTCATCTATGCGACCTTATAAGCTTTTAAAGACACTGATTTCCCAATAGTTGCAAATGCTTGTCAAACATTATAGAATCTTTACAGATAGCTTCGAGGAATATCAAGCAGAATCTTGCAATACAAAGCACTGGAAACCCCAGACTAAATGTGGCAAAGACAACTCTGTAAGAAAAGGGTAGAAGCTCTCTAGAAAAAGTTAAGAAAAAAAGAAACCTGCTAAAATGTCAAACCAAGATTTCGCACATGCGAATACAACAAAACCAAGTGAAGTAATTAATAATAAATTAGTTACATTTATAATTGGAACCTTATATACATTGGTATTCTTCTCAATCGTCATCGTACCAGCCCTTATCAAATAATTATGAAACTTACAGACGTAAAATTAGGAAGTATCACTCTAAATGAGTATGTTCAAATACGACACAATACTATTGCAGAATTAGAAGATGAGATTAAAGAACTTAATGTACTAGCTGATCAATGGAAAATTTCTGATAGGATCTTCTACCAAAAATGTAGAAGCCTTCTAGATAAAAAAGGTAAAGAACTTTACGAATGGCAATCCGGCAAAAAAGCAGAAAGAGCCGTAATGTATAATTCAGGATTTTTTAACAACGAAAGGAGGTTATTATGGTCGATTTAGATTCTACATCAGCTTTAACATTTAAAGAAGGGCTAAGAATAGCAGTAATTACCGTATGCCGTGAGCTATATAAAGGTAATCATTCAACCGAGCAGATAGAAAGACTTATGACTTTAAAGGAGTTACTTTTATTATGTATAGATGATTTAAGTTTAGATTAAAATTGCTTGACAATCATTTATATCCGTGTTATAAATAGTAGTCAAGGAAGAAACCTGCTAATGAAAAAAACAACATGGTATTTAATACCAGAAATAAACAAAGATTTAGAATTATGCAACGGATTTACAGATAGTGAGTCCGATGCAAAAATAGCAATTGAGGCTGTTAAAGAGACTGTTGCTTATATGAAGCAAATTACTTTTAACCCTATTTTAAAGATTAAATATATTGATATGATGCTTCAGTTAAGCAACTGGAAGATTGAAAGGGTTTTAGTATGAGAAACACAGTAGAATTAAAATTGAAGGTAGCCGAGTTAAAGGCTACCAAGCCTGTAAATTTCGAGCTAGAGTGTAAAAAGCGAGCTGTAATCGCTACTATACAGACTCTAGCAGTTTGGAATAATGTAAAGATTGACTCTGAGTATTTAAAGACTAGAACTTTGAAAGATCTTAATACATCTTTAGAGAATATTATGATTAAAGAAGTAATTCGTAGAAAAGCTTTGAGTGCTTCGAGTTATCGAGGCAGATCTTCAAAGTTTGAAACTGGAATGGAAAATCATGAAGACTCCAATTACCACTCTGATAGGAATTGGTGGATGGAGTCTTTTGGGAAGGTTGAAAGATAAAAAGATTATGGCAGAAATTAAATTATACAAAAAAATAAATACTATAAAATTTGCTTTATCCAAGACAATTATTAAGAAAACAGGAAAGAATAAGTTTGCAGGATACGAATACATGGAATTAGGAGATATACTTCCAGTTTTAGTAGGTCTTATGAACGAGAATGGAGTATTTTCCAAGATAGATTTTAATTCTACAGAGGCTTCGATGACTCTATATGATGTTGATTCAGGAGAAACAGTAGTTTATACATCACCGATGTCAAGTGCCGATTTGAAAGGCGTTCATGCTGTACAAAACCTAGGAGCTGTACAAACCTATTTAAGGCGTTACTTTTATATCAACGCTTTTGATATCGTAGAAAACGATGTATTGGATGCTGGAGGCGAAAAAGGTAAAGGCTTTAACAACCCATCTTCTCAACAAAAAATAATTGATAATGATTCTATGGTTAAGCCTGTACAGGATGCAATTAAGGTTAGACGACTCTTTGCACTTGCTAAAGAAATATACCCTGATAAAAATCAGGAATCATACAAAGAACAAGTAAAAACATTCTTTAAAGTATCTAGTTTTAC
>JAYTAQ010000191.1:0-2371 GCA_043737415.1 bacterium | reverse complement strand
TCATTAAATTAACGAATGAAGTACAAAAATATGCCTAAAAATCAAGCTCAATTAATGGTGTCTTTAATTCAAGAGTACGATCCCGGTTTAGAAAATTTTCTCAATGCTGTAGCTTGTTTAATGGAACAAACCAGTGGAGATAAGGACAAGCAACTATCTCCCAAGCAAATAGCTGTAAATGTGGCTAGATTACCGTTAATAGCCATGAAATCTAAAATTGTCTTTGCCCATGTAAGCAAATGGCAAGAGGACAGCAGTTCGACTATTCAGTTTTTAGATGATGCCAACGAATCACTTAATACAAATGGATACGATCAAGAAAATGTAGAATTTCTTCCAGATATTACTGAAGAAGAGTTTTTGGCTGACAATCAAGCTGCTGATACAATTCTTTCTTTTGTAGGAATAAAGCCTAATGAAGATGATTATCCTACACAACCTGAACCAGAAATAGTTAAATTAGAGTTTAACGATGAAGGTTTAACTGATTCAATGGTAGCATCACGAGAGTTTCACGCCGAGAGAAACTCAAAGCCTAAAAAATCTCTTGAAACATGGGAAGTAAAAGCCAAGGTATCAGATAAACCAGATATTTTAGAGTAGAAATCAATACATTTCTGGATAATAGTGTATTTTAATACTGTGTTATCCAGAAATGTACTATCACCATTAACAAAATTATGGATTATGAGTACTTTCATGAAAAAAGTTTGGATTGGCTAGTGTCGGCGCATCGTTACATCAAAAATGGTTACTTCAAGGATGCTATATGGTGCTGTAAACAATCGCTAGAGCTAGAGGACAGAGGTTTACAAGGTTTAATAACTGTGTCTTACGGTACTTTCATGAGAAACAAATATCATGTTAAAGCAATAAGAAAAATCATTAATGAAATCAAAAAAGATAAAAAGTTAGGTGGTAATCATGGTAGCTAAAGGCGATACAACAAAAACGATTGAGACTAATAATAAACTAGCTACAGCTTATATTGACGATGAGATAAATAAGTTAATTACTGATTTACAAAAAGTATTAAATCAGCTTGAATTAACAGACAAAAAGCAACGTTATCAAACTCTCAAAATACTTTATGAATCTATTGAAAAAATTCATAAAATTATTTATCTGATAACAAATACTTGGAGTAATAAAACAGAACCAAAAACTAAGGAAAAAACTGATGACACGCCGTAAAGATGATTTCTACCCTACTTTAGACAACAGTGCGATCGAACGATTAATGACATATTGGGATATTTGGGTAGATGCTGATATCTTTGAGCCTTGTGCTGGACAACTGCATTTAGTTAAGCAATTAAATAACTTAGAATATTACTCAGTCCAATATGCAGATTTGAATATATTGGGAAACTGTAAATATTTTGATGCCACCAGTAAATATATGTGGGAAAACCGAGAAACAGAAAAGGGTAAACCTGATTTTACGATCACTAATCCACCGTTTGCATTAGTTCATAAAATACTTCCTTTAGCTTATGAATATAGCAAGTATGGTGTGGCTATGTTACTTAGATTAAGCTATCTTGAGCCATGCAAAAATCGTGCTGTATGGCTTGCTGAACACCCTATCAGTAAACTTATTTCTATCCCTAGAATCAGTTTTACTGGTAATGGCAAATCAGATTTTGTAGCTACAGCATGGTTTGTATGGGATAAACGAACAGATGAACAGGAGATAGTAGTAAGCCCATGATAGACCCCCGCACTGTAGATGAAATAAACCTTGTAATTGGTAAGAAAATTGATCAATTCAAAGAACAAAAAGAGGTTAATAAAGAGATAATAAAAGACTTGCAAAATCAATTAGCTTTACAACAAACGCTTGATCGTGAATTGTGGATACAAATTGACCTCTTGTATAAAATGATTGATGCTTTTAGTGGACTATGGAAGGAATTATAAATTTATGAAAGTTGAAAATATCCAAGTTGTATTTCTCGGTGGTGATGAAGATGAAGATGAAGAAAGGGGCAGCGGCAGATTACAAGCAGAGTTAAATAAAGGCTTTACAGAGTTTTTTAATTTGCAGCAAAAATATAATCAATTATTGACACAGCTTAAGTCTCAAGAATTTATGATTAATACTTTGCTTGGCCAACAAAGGGAAGTAATAGAGCCTACGGAAAATTGGTAAACAATAATGACTAAAAAGCAATGTAGTAATTGCCCTTGGAAGATAGATAGTAATCCTTTTAATATTCGTGATTACAATCCAGTGCAACATAGAAGTTTAGTGAATACGATCGCCCAAGTTGAAAGCTACGATCCTGAAGATAATATCTTGTATAAAATGGAGTGCCATGAGAGTACAAGATTATCTACTGCAAAAACCTGTATAGGATGGTTAGAC
>JAYTAQ010000190.1:0-2382 GCA_043737415.1 bacterium | reverse complement strand
AAAAAGGCCCACCTACGTAAGCATAAGAATTATCTAGCACAATTGAGTTAACTCTATTATCGGGTGAAGGGTCCCAAGATGTAACAGAGCCTGAATTTGTAATTGCTGCCAGATGATTCCTACTGATAGAGTCTACAGTTGTAAAATCTCCGCCAATATAGATAGTGGAACCTGAAGAAGCAATAGTATAGACAGAACTGTCACAATCAATTGTCCATGAATTAAGAACGCCCGAAGTGGTAACTGATGCTAGATAGTTTCGAGGACTACCATTAATATTTTCAAAGTATCCACCAATATACACATTACTCCCCAATACACTAATTGCTAAAACGTCATAGTCTGCGACAGGAGCCCATGAAGTAAGCGAAAAATCAGAAAGGTTTATCGCTGCAAGATGACTTCTATTGGTACCAAGAACCGCGGTAAAATACCCTCCCATATACAACAGACCATTATCAATTGTCATACTGCTTATGCCTTCGTAAGGGTTAAATTGTAGATCAAATGCTGGGTCTACCGTTCCATCACTAAGAATATGCGCAATTCCATTAATCTCCTGATTACCTACTTTTGTAAAGTATCCACCAATAAACCATCCACCACTTCCATCGAGAACAGAGGAGTATACAATCGCATTCACCTTTGGAAAGGAAGAACTAACCACACCAGTATTAAAATCTGCAACTGCTGCATTACCTGTAGGAGATCCTAAATGATTAAATTCACCTGCTACATAGACAGTTCCGTCAGGTCCAGTTTTAATGTCGTTGATATATCCATCGGTAACAAGTCCATTTAGGTCAACAACAAGTGGGGCTGCTGCTTTGACATTTTGCTGGTGTTTTGAGGTGAATTGCAATGCTAAGATCCATGAAACAGCTACAAGGAGAACAGTTAACGCGTAAAGCGTTGTTCTAATAGCATCTTTGGCAGATTTTACGACTCCTACAATTCTCATCCGTGATAGCATAGAGAAATTAGATTAAAATTTCCAGATCTGTTAGGTTTTTCTTAAGATCGTTTTTCAGTGTTCTTTTCCTTATCTCACAAGTTTTATTATATTAAGAGTAATTTTAAAGTAATCGGTTAACCTTCAAACTTACCCAACTACAACACTTTCTTTTCTTCTTCAACTTTTTTTATGTACTAATATGAAGAAAAACAAAAAAAATAGCAAATATTCCTGGACAGCACAATAATACCCATGAAAAGGATTTTTCTTTTATTCTAACTATGCTCATCTCAAGTTTTACAGAAGAACCGGCAGAAGAAAGTTTTATCATTTTTTTCTCTTCCTTTCCTTTATAGAGAACCGTAACCTCTACCGTATCCTTTAATTGTTTTGGAAGAGTAATATATCCATTTGAATCAATTGTATATTCTCTTGAATCTCCTTCAACACGAACAATTCCTCCAATGATTGGGTTTTGGTCTTTATCAAGAAGTTGCAGGCGTATATCATCATTTTTTGAACCTTCAAAATATGTTGTAGACTTTCCCTCGGACTATCCGATTTCTTTCTGCAGTATCAACCATTCTATAATCAAAATTTACGGCAGGTAGATTTATGTAAAAATCCTTCGTAACTTTTCTAGTATCTGAGTAAACTGCATAAAACACCTTAATAGCAGGATTATTAATGTAATCTAAATCAAATTCCATCATTCTTCAATTATACTAAACTAATTTAAAATTTCGTAATTTCCTACATTCTAGTTCGAACATCCTCAACAATGGCACGCCAAAAAAAATTCTAAGAATTACATTAAGAATTAATAAATACTTTTTTAAATCACTTAGTCTTTATACCCCTTAGCCTGTATATTAAAAGCCGTTGCGTATTTACCATTCAGTGCTAGCAGCTCGGCATGAGAACCATCCTCGATTACCTGGCCGTTATCAAAAACGATTATTCGATCAGCATTTCTGACAGTTGAGAATTTATGAGAAATAATAATTACTGTCTTGTTTTCTACAAAAGAGTAAATCCGTTCAAAGATATTAGACTCTGCTACAGGATCGATAGCTGACGTCGGCTCGTCAAGAATAAGTACAGGAGCGTTACGGTAAAAGAACCTAGCTATAGCAATTTTTTGCCACTGGCCTGATGAAGGTCTAGTTCCATCTTCATATTTCTCGCTTAATATTTGATCGTACCCATTTTTGAATTCACTTATAAATTCTTTCGAATCAGAATTGATTGTGGATATTTCCACTTCTTGCATATTAACCTCTTCTGAAATCCTCCCAAGAGCAATGTTTTCAAGCACTGATAAATGGCTATAAGCATTGAAATCCTGATACAAAACTCCAAGATTTTGAAACCAGGAGTCTGGATTCAGATCTGATAGTTTTTGGCCATTGATTAATATTTCTCCC
>JAYTAQ010000189.1:0-2383 GCA_043737415.1 bacterium | reverse complement strand
TTTGTATAAGTTATTTTTATACTTTTTCAGTGTATTTTCATTAAGCGTTTCAAACGTATTACACTCCATTATCATTATTAAGAATTGTTATCCATGACAAAAACAGAATTATCTGCAAAAACAGTTGCAGAACTTAAAAAAGTTGCAACCGAACAAGGAATTTCAGGAATCGCAAAAAAAACTAAAGGCGAACTAATTGAGCTTCTATCAACTTCAAATACATCAAGCCCTGAAAACACAAAGAAAATAAATAGATCTGCAATTAAGCTTAAAAAAGTAGTTAAAGAAATTGACACACCTATTATCCAAAAAACATCAAATGTTACCGATGCTGAAAAAGTTGTTGAACATAAATCCCCTTCTCCCGTACCAGCTTCTTCTACGGAAGTAATGCCTTCTAAGAGCACAGCACAATCCGACAGTGCACGGCCTCTGCCTGTAGACGTTTCTAGTTCAAATAGACCAATTATTACTAGACCTATTAAACAAGACATATCAAATATGCCTTCTCAACAGCGTAAACCACAATTAAGCACGGGTTCACAGGAAAGACAGTTTGATAACCGAGACAACAGGAATAACAATAACCAGCAGAAATCACGCTATCCGCAGCAGCAAAATAATCAGCAAAGACGTAATCAGTCGCAGCAGAATCAGAATGATCAGCAATATCAGCGAAATACTGATGAAATGAGAGACCAATATGATCCAAACTCAACTCCTGAAAATTCAGTAGAAGTAGCTGGAATACTTGAGGTGATGTCCGACGGTACTCACGGAGTTTTGAGATCACAAAAACTGATTCCTTCAGATAAAGATACATATATCTCAATTTCACAAGTAAAGAAGTTTAGACTGAGAAAAGGCGATTACGTTACTGGTATTGCTAGAACCCCTAAGGACAACGAGAGATATTATTCACTTCTTTGGATAAAAGATGTAAATGGATACACCACTGATCAGATTCAAATCCGTCCTAACTTTGAAGATTTAAAACCGGTTTATCCAGATAAACAGATCAAACTGGAGATTGGACAATTTCCTGTAGCAAACCGAGTTGTAGACATTCTTGCTCCTATCGGATTTGGACAAAGAGCAATGATTGTTGCTCAACCAAAGACCGGTAAAACATACTTTTTGAAGGATATCGCAAAAGGTATTAACGAAAACCATCCTGATGTGCAGCTTATCGTTGTTTTAATTGGTGAGCGTCCAGAAGAGGTTACGGATATAGAGCGAAGTGTAAAGGGTATCGTTTACGCTTCAAACTTTGATGATGACCCGAAACATCAGGTTGCTGTAGCGGAGCTTTCATTAGAAAGAGCCAAAAGAATGGTTGAAATGGGTAAAGATGTGATAATCCTCATGGATTCACTTACCAGGCTTGCAAGAGCGTACAACGTTGCTTTGCCGGCATCGGGACGTACTCTTTCAGGTGGACTTGATCCAGTTTCACTTTATCCTTCAAAGAGATTCTTTGGAGCTGCTAGAAACTTCGAAGTAGGAGCTTCGTTAACAATCATTGCCACAGCACTTGTCGACACTGGTTCGAAAATGGATGAGGTGATATTTGAGGAGTTTAAAGGTACTGGAAACATGGAAATCCGTCTTGATAGAAAGATGAGTAACAAGCGAGTATTTCCAGCTATTAACATTCTTGAGTCAGGTACTAGAAATGAGGAATTACTCCTTGGAACTGAGAATCTTCAGAATTCATGGAAGATAAGGCGAATGCTTGAAAACCTAGGCCAGGACGCTAATGAAGCACTTATTGATCGAATGAAATCTACCAAGACAAATGAAGAGTTTCTAACCAGCCTCCACCACTATTAATTGGTTCTTATTTCTTTGCATTAGCTGTAACTGCTGGTACACTCAATAGTAAGAAATAAAAAATTATGGCATACACATTACCAATATTACCCTATGCGTACGACGCGCTTGAACCATTTATTGATCAAACAACGATGGAGATTCACCATGATAAACACCATGCTACGTACGTAACCAATTTAAATGCTGCTTTGGATACTCATCCGGAATTAGCAGAAAAGTCTCTAGAGGAGCTTTTAATGAATGTAAATTCGCTTCCGGCAGACATTAAAAACGCTGTTAGAAATAACGGCGGTGGACATTGGAATCATACTTTTTTCTGGGAAGCTTTGCAGAAAAATGAAGGTAGTCTACCTACTGGAAAGTTACTTGAGGCTATTAACCAATTCTTTGGATCAGTTGACGCATTTAAAGAGCAGTTCGCAAAAGCTGGAATGACTAGATTTGGTTCTGGCTGGGCGTGGCTTATCGTTAAAGAAGATGGTACTTTGGCTATTGTTTCAACGCCAAATCAAGATAATACCTTGATGGATGTTGCAGAAGTAAAAGG
>JAYTAQ010000188.1:0-6066 GCA_043737415.1 bacterium | reverse complement strand
TTGAATCAAAAAATGGAATTAATGTTATTGTGGCTGGTAAAACATTAGAACCGCGATGGCTAACTCCAGAACTTGCAGAATTGGAATTAAAGACAGGTATGATGGTGTGGGATTTTGCAAGTGATGAAGATCCCCAATTAATTATTTCAAGCATTGGCGACTATGTTACAAAGGAAGCCATGGCAGCAATCGAGATAATTAAGACTGAATTGCCTTTGATACGAATAAGATACATAAATGTTGTCGATATTACTGAGTTACAAAATCCGATAAATAATGATTTATACTTAAACCGTATACCAGTTATATTCAGTTACCACGGTTATCCTGAGACTCTAAAAAAAGTTCTTTTTGATCGAACAGATACCGAAAGATTTCATATACATGGCTATATTGAGAATGGATCTACAACAACACCATTTGACATGCATATTCGAAATCAAACAAGCAGATGGCACCTTGCTATTGAGGCTTTCGAATTGTTAGCAATCAGAGGTAATATTAAGAAAAAAGTCTCGATTGAATTGATCAAAAAATATCAGTTAAAGATGAAAGATCATCGTAAATATATTATTGATAATGGTATTGACCCCGATGAGATTGAAAACTGGGTTTGGTCAAGAAAATCTATAAATAACAACAAAATTCATACTAAAAACATGACTAATAGCTAAAATATCTTATGAAATATCTAATTGTAAATCCAGGTAGTACTTCAAAGAAATACGCTTTTTTTGACGGTGAAAAAGAGGTTTTCAGTGCTCACCTTGAGTCTGAAAAAGGTCATTTCATTGCTGGAATTTTAATTAATGATAAAAAAGGACAAATCAAGATTTCTGAAGAGGACTTCAACCATCCACTTAAACATATCTTTGATTTGCTTATTGCAAATGGATTTATTGAACATAAATATGATATTAAAGCTGTAGCTATAAGAATTGTTTGTCCTGGAGTTTCTTTTTTAAATAATAAAGCATTAAGTGGAAAATATATTAAAGAGCTTGAAAAGGCTAAATCCGTTGCTCCACTCCATGTTGGACCTGTTTTGAAAGAAATTAAGAGATTTCAAAAACTTTTACCTGAAGCTCGATTACTAGGTATTTCAGATAGTGAATTTCATTCAAATCGGCCTGATGTTTCCAAATATTATGGAATTCCGAAACAAGATACAGAAAAATATGGATTGTATAAGTATGGTTATCATGGCATTTCTTTGTCTTCAATACTTTTTCAGTTAAAGCCGTTTGTTAAAACCTTGCCTTCTAAAATAATTATTTGTCATTTAGGAGGGGGTGCAAGCGTTACAGCTGTTCTTAATGGAAAAAGTATTGATACATCTATGGGATTTAGCCCTTTGGAAGGGGTGATAATGGCTACACGAAGCGGAGATATTGATCCTGGAGCATTACTACATTTAATGAAAGTAACAGGTAAAAATATTGAACAAATGGAAGATTATTTGAACCATAAATGCGGATTGTTGGGTCTTAGTGAGGAGAGTTCTGATATTCGAATTCTTCTTGAGCTTGAGGCTGATGGAAATATGAATGCTAAATTGGCGTTAGAAACATATGTTTATAAAATTAAAAAGTATATTGGATCTTACATTGCCGCATTAAACGGGGTAGATTTAATTGTTTTTTCAGGCACTGTAGGAGAAAGATCATCAGCAATTAGAGATAGGGTGTGTAGAGATATGGGACATCTAGGAATTGCAATCGATAAAGAATTGAACAAAAGATTGGTTGAACAAGACGGGTATGTGCACATTGCAGGTAGTAAAGTTAATGTTATCAGACTTGAAACTAATGAGGTTGAAGAGATGGCAAGACAAGTTCGTAAATTACTGTAATATTAATCATGCAGATCTTCCAGCATTTTGACTATATTCTGTCTTTGCCGACTTTTGCTATAGTTGCGATCCTTGGATTTATGATTCTTAAAACTGTTGTTAAGACTTTATTTAAAATTGTTTTCTTTGTTATTTTAATTATCCTAGCGATATTCTTCTGGAAATCTGTTTCTGGAGCACTTAGGCCACATACGGCTGCTACAACCATTGTGAGATATGTCTAAGTTAATCTGCAACCGATTCTTTGATATACTAACCCCATGGATATCGAGAATTTATTAGCTTTTATAAATAAAACTCATAATACGAAGTATTCTATAATTAAGAAGTTTTCTGAAGGTTACCGCGGGGCTTATGAGATTGTGGATCAATCCGGAATCAGGGCTGTGCTAAAGTGTAGTACTGATCCGAAGTGGATAAACCAGTTGAAAAGAGTTTTACCTGTTGTTGAACGGATGAGACTAGTTAATTATCCAACCCCAACGTTCCTGTTTATTGGTATTAGTGATGATGAGGTTCCTTACCATGTGCAGACATTGATTGATGGGAGTCCGTTAAAAGCTATTACGAAGTTTAATATCGACCGAATTCTTGAGATTATTGAAATTCAGGCAGGTTTAGGCAAGGAGTCAGACAACAACTGGTCAGATTATGTATACAATGTTGTTTACAATGACGCTTCTGGTTGGAAGTCTAATGTCTCATCTTATTCTTCTGAGTCTTCAGAACTCGTTTCAACAATCGAAGTAATTCTTGCCCAATTTAGAGATACAGTTTTACCAACTAATGATGTAGTTCATGGTGATTTTCTAACTGATAATATTCTACAAAATAACGGTGAGATTGTTTCTATAATTGATTTTGAGTCATCAGGCAAGGGCTGCCGAGCGATTGATTTAGCTCAACTCTTTGTTTGGTCGGATATTGATCTTGAATTGAGAAAAGTAATCTTGGATAGGATGATATTGGTTTCAAATAAATCAATTTCAATAATCTGTCTTGCTTATGAAATGATTTGTATTATTAATTTTATGATTGAAAATCAAACCCCAAATGATGTCGAGGCTAGCATGATCTTAGCTCGGAAAATTCTTGGATATATTCAAGAATTATTATGAAAACTAGGATGCATTTATTCGAAAGAAAAGTATTTGCTGATCTTTTTCAAAACTCGTAATATGAACCATGTTTAGTTTAAGCAAAAATAGAAAAGTACCAGTTAGGATCGCGATTAATGGATTCGGTCGAATTGGGCGTCTGGTATATCGAGCTTTACTAGAGCGGGATATGCTTGATAACAAGGTAGAAGTGGTGGTTGTCAATGATCTTGTTTCTGCGGATAATTTAGCCTATTTGCTAAAATTTGATAGCACGCATCCGAATCTTAATTTCGAAGTTAAAGCTATTGATGAGAGTACTATTCAAGTTGGAACGAGAACATTAAAAACCCTTGCTTTAAAAACTACACCAGACCTGCTTCCATGGAAAGAATACAAAATCGATATTGTTATCGAATCAACTGGTTTTTTTACAAAACGCCCTGATGCTGAGGGTCATATTAAGGCCGGAGCAAAAAAGGTGATCATCTCCGCTCCAAGTGATGGTGATGTAAAAACAATAGTAATGGGGGTAAATGACGCTGATTATAAAAATGAGGACATCGTTTCAAATGCTAGCTGTACTACAAATTGTCTCGCTCCCATTCTTCATGTTCTCTACAAAGAAGGAATCGGACTTGATGAAGGATTAATGACTACAAACCACAGTTACACTGCCAGCCAGACTTTGATGGATGGTCCTTCGAGAAAAGCTTATCGTGACGGTAGGGCAGGGGCCGTAAATATTATTCCAGCTACAACTGGTGCAGCAAAGGCTGTTGGATTGGTAATTCCGGATACTATTGGAAAACTTAATGGGATGTCGTTTAGAGTGCCAACAACTGATGTTTCTGTTGTGGATTTAACATTCAAGCCTGCTAGAGATACTAGCTTAGAGGAGATAGGAGCTTTGATGAAAAAGGCTAGTGAGACTTATATGAAGGGTATTCTCGGATTTACAGATGAACCAGTAGTTTCCACTGACTTTGTGCATGATCCTAGATCAAGTATATATGATTCAACTGCTTGTATGCAGCTTAATCCAAGGTTTTTTAAGTTGATAGCCTGGTATGATAATGAATGGGGCTATTCAAATAGAGTAGCTGACCTAGTTAATAAAATGTCTGATTATATTGATTAAATTGTCACGTGCTTTTCTGCTTTATTCACCTATAATCAACAAAGAGCTATGTATAAAAAAGAGAATCTAAATGAACTGCTTGAAAAGGTTTATTACAAAAAAATAAATTTAAATGAAAAAAACGTACTTCTACGTTCGTGTTTAAATGTCTCTACAGACGATGATGGTGATATTGTTGACGACACAAGGCTAATCGAGTCTTTGTCTATGATTAAAGAGCTAGCTGTTGAGTCTAAAATGCTAATAATCGTCGCTCATCTTGGTAGACCAGATGGAGAAAAAAAGAAATACAGTTTTCGTAGAATTGCTGAGAGATTAAATTCTGAATTAGAGGGATTGTCCAGAAACGGTAAGAAGATTGAGATAGTTTTACTAAAAAGCCCAAAAGCAGTGGCAATGTACGAGGATGATGGTGAAACTCACAAAGTGATTCTTCTTGAAAACATTCGTTTTAATCATGGTGAGGATAGCGAGTCTGAATCTGAAAGAATGCAGTTTGCGAGAAGTCTTGCAGATTTAGCAGATGTGTTTATAAATGACGCTTTTGCTGACTATCGTAAATCTGCATCTACTTATGAAATTGCTGAATATTTACCTTCATATTTAGGTTCAACTTTTTATAAAGAGATAAAAGCATTGGCTGTTTTCGAGGAACCTAAAAGACCGTTTATTGCTGTGCTTGGTGGTGCTAAATTGTCCGAGAAATTAGATTCACTAAATGAATTATTAGAAGTGGCTGATAAAGTTCTGGTCGGGGGGGCAATGGCTTATACATTGTTAAAGGCTCAGGGTGGATTTGTAGGCGACTCACTTGTTGAAGATGACAAGTTAGATATTGCTGTAGAGATGGTTTACAAGCATGGTTATAAATTAGTTCTTCCTGAGGATCATTTAATAGTAGAAAACTTTGAAGAACCTGCTATTGGAAGATATGCATATACTACCGATTCTCTCATTCCACCAGGAAAAATTGCTGTAGATATTGGTCCTAAAACGATTGAGCTTTATAAGTCTATTATTAAAACTGCTAAATCTATTCTAGCAAACGGTCCTATGGGAGTTTTTGAATGGGATGTGACTAGTACTGGTACAAAAGGCATCCTTAAGTCTATTGTGGATAATACTGATGCTTTTAAACTTGTCGGAGGTGGTGATTCTATTGCCTCTATAAACAAATTTGATATTAAGGGGTTTAATTATGTTTCTACAGGTGGAGGTGCAATGCTGGCTTTTTTGAGCTATGAAGAGTTCCCTACACTAGATGTAATTTTGGATAAAATAAATAAGTAGTAGAATGATAACCGACTATAGACGAAGTGAGATATTTTTGTTAAATTAGTTCATAGAATGAATATAATTTTCTGTCGCCACGGTGAAACTGAATTTAATCTTTTTGATAGATTCCAAGGCGTTTCAGATAGTCCTTTGACAGAGAAAGGAGAAGGACAGGCAAAAAATCTTAATCATTTCCTGAAAAAATATAGTGTAGAAAAATTCTTTATAAGTCCATTAGGCCGAGTAAAACAAACTTATGATCTCGCATCAATAGAAATTAATGCAACTGTAATAATCATTCCAGAGTTGAGAGAGCTTTGTTATGGGGATTGGGAAACGAAACGTAGGGGAGAGCTTAATCCTTTTTTACTTGAACTTAAAGCAAGAGATAAGTTTAATTACGTTCATCCAGGTTCCTATAATAATATTCCGGGAGAAAGCTATAAAATGCAGTTCGATAGAGTCCTTCCATTCTTGAAAAGTCTTGAAGAAACGAAAGAAAACAATGATATTGTAGTAATCGCCCATCAGGGTATATTACTTGAAGTGTACAAATATTTTAATCATTTGGATGATAAAAAAGTTTCGAATTTTAAAAACTCTAATCATCAAGTCATAATTATAAGTATCGAGGGTGATCAGAGAACTGTAAGTTTAATGGAGATAGGTTGAAGATTTAGTTACAAATCTGTTTTGGATAC
>JAYTAQ010000187.1:0-14763 GCA_043737415.1 bacterium | reverse complement strand
GGAATTATTAATAACTTCTTCTGGAATGCTTTTTTTAATTTCAAAACCAAAGATAATTTACTTGGGCGATTCATTTCTTTCTACATGGTTGGCCTTGTCGGGCTTTTAGTTACATCAATAATCTTGTTTTTATTCGTGACAATGATGAAATTTGATGCAAATGTTGTTAAAGCTTGCTCAATTATAATCGTAGTTATATTACAATATTCACTAAACAAAAAGATCTCTTTTAAGGTAAAAGAGACAGCATCAGAAGGACAAATATTATGAAAAACATAGCAATTATCGGAGGTGGATTTACGGGCTTAACAGCTGCATACAGGCTTTCACAAAAAGGCCATAAAGTTACAATATTTGAAAGGAATAGTGATCTCGGAGGCCTTGCAGGAGGATTCGAAATCCAAGGTGCTAATCTCGAAAAGACTTATCATCACATTTTTAGAACAGATACAGATATTATTGAGTTGGCAAAGGAACTGGGAATTGGAGAAAAATTGCAATGGTTAGAAAGCTCAATATCACTATATTATCAGGATCAACTTTATCCATTTATGTCTCCAATGGATTTGATTAAGTTCAAGCCGCTTTCTTTAATTGACAGAGCTAGGGCAGGACTTGTGGTTTTATATCTTCAAAAGACTAATAATTGGGAGCAATTTAAAAAAATTTCAGCTTACGACTGGATGATGAAATGGGCGGGAAAAGGTGTGTGCAAAGTAATCTGGGAACCTCTCCTCAAGGGCAAGTTTGACCAATATTACAACAAAGTATCAATGGCATGGTTATGGGCAAGGTTACACATTAGAGCCAATTCGAGAGAAAAAGGAGAGTCAAAGGAGAAACTAGGGTATTTTGACGGTGGATTTAATATTATAACTATGGCTCTTGTTGCTAAATTAAAAGAGAAGGGAGTTAGTATTTTTACAGAATCTGACGTGCAAAAAATTACCCAGTCAGTAGATGGTAAAAACATCGTACAAACAACAACAGGATCTCAGGAATTCGATGAAATAATTGCTACCATTCCTTCACATATTTTTGCTAAACTTATCGAAACTACTCCAAATATTCCAACTGATTATATACAAAAACTGAACAGTATTACCTACTTAGGAGCTGCTTGCATGATTTTTACCTCAAGCCAGGATTTAAGCAAATATTACTGGCATAATATTAATGACCAAGCTTCGCCGTTTTTAGTATTTATTAACCATACAAAACTTGTGAACAAAGAGAAATATAACGGTAGGAATGTTTATTATATTGCAAGCTATGTTCCTCACGATCATCCATATTTCCAGATTACACCTGAAGAATTAGAATCGAAGTGGTTTGCTTTTGCGAAGAAGATGTTTCCTGATTTTGATGCTAAGTTAATAGAAGATAAGTTTTTATTCAGATTAAAAAATGCACAACATATAGTCGATCTTGACTATGAAGCGAAGATTCCAGCCTTTAAAACACCTATTAATGGAGTATATTTATCAAATTTCTCACAGATTTATCCAGAGGATAGAGGGACTAATTATGCTGTTAGAGATGGAAATAGAATTGCAGAAATGGTAACTGAATAAAAATTGATAACAAAATCCAGAACAGTTATATTGGGGCAGTAATGCCCCAATTTTCATTTAATCTTATTGAAAAAAACTTAGTTGTTACTTTTCACCTGTGTAATCCGTTTATTTAATATCAGCTCACTATGGATCTAACTGACGAAAAAGAAATAATTGAAAAATCCCAAAAGGATTTGAGTAACTTTACTCATATTTATGACACATATGTTGGTGATGTGTTTCGCTATGCATACTCTCGGCTCGAAAATAAAACTGAAGCTGAAGATATAACTTCAGAGACTTTTTTAAAGGCTTTAGAGAATCTTAATAGTTTTAAAATTCAGGATTTGAAATCTATAAAATGCTGGCTATTAACAATTGCTAGAAATCTTATTTACGATAAGTATCGAAAAAAAGAATTTTCTGAGTTTAATAACGAAAAAGATGAGAATACAGCGTATTCAGATGAAAATATATTAGAAAAAGCAATCGCAAGAGACATGGTTAATAGAGTTGAAGAATTTATTAAAAATTTTAATCCACCGGTTCCTGAAATTATACAACTAAGAATCTGGGAAGATTTATCATTTGAGGAAATTAGCATAATAACATTAAAATCTGTTAGTTCAGTAAAAATGGCTTATTATAGGGCTTTAGAGAAGATACAAATAGAATTTATCAAGGCATAAAACCATGGAAAACGATTTAACATTAAAAAACATTATTAAAAGAGGTAAAGAGTTTTTAGGAAATAAGCCTGAAACTCACTTTATAGAAAATACTAGAAAAACTATTGTAAATATGATCAATCACATCAAGCTACCAAAGACTGAGAATACTGATCCAAAAACTAAATCAATCTCTTTTACAAGATCATTAGTAAACTTTTTCACAAATAAAAAAGTTGGATACGCCTTACTGGCCATACTTATTATTATTACAACAGCAACAGTGGGTTTTTTAAATAGAAATCCTAATCCACAAACACCAAACGGTAAGATTATTGCTACCGCTAATTTTGGAGTTGTAAAAATCCTTGCCGATAAAGAAGATTCTTTAGGTGTCGACCCCTCAAGCACTTACAGCATCGAGACGATGGAAGCTACTACACCAGAATTAATTAAAGCTAATATCACAGTTACTCCTACTGCAGATTTTACAATTCTTAAGGAGAATGATAATAAATTTAAGCTGGCTTTTGATAAAAAGCTAGAGGCTGACAAAGTTTATACCATTACTTTAGCAACAATTGATCCATCATATCCCGACTCGACAAAACAGCTTTCATGGGCATTCCAGATGAAGAATGTATTTAGAGTTGTTAGTACTTTACCTCGTAATAAAACAAATGAAGTACCGACTGATACAGGAATCGAATTAACATTTAGCCACGAGAATTACTCTGATGATTATGCTAAATATATTGAGATTACACCTGCTGTAGAAGGTAGGTTTGAGAAACACAAACGCACACTTTCTTTTATACCAAAGTCGCTTAAATCAGGTACACTTTACACTGTAAAAGTAAAACAGGGAATGCCTTTATCCGGGACAAATGAAGTTCTTTCAGATGCATTTACCTTTCAATTTGAAACTAAAAATGGAGTCGGTCAATATGATATATATGAAAACAGGTTTATCCCTGAGTTCGGAAAATCATTATCTGAATTTACTTCTGAAGAGAAGCCTGGATTCACTCTATTTGGTATCGATACATCAAAACCACTTCCTCAAACAAGTGTTTCAGTATATAAATATGATTCGGCTGATAAATTTATATCTGCACTTCAAACAAAAGATACAGTACCATTGTGGGCGAAAAATGCACAATTTACTTTCAGATATAGCACTGAAAACCTTCCAAAAGTCGTTACAGCTACAACTCAGCTTCAAAACATTGATAGTATCTACAGTGCCTATATGGAATTGCCACAAAATTTAGGCGAGGGTTTTTATATGATTGAAGCAAAAGCGGAAAATAATACATTCCAAACTCATTTTCAGGTAACCAAAATCTCAGCTTATGTTTCATCAAATGTTAATAAGGACTTAGTGTGGATTAACGATTTAACCACAAAACAGCCGGTTGCCAATGCAAAAGTTCAGGTTGTGGGCAATTCAAGTAGTGCTCAAAGCGATGCAACAGGTATTGCAACTTTTAGTACTGATTTAGCAAAAGAAAAAAACTATCTTAAGATAACTTCGGGTACAGACCAATCACTTGTAACACCTCTTAACAGTCCTGATAAATTTGAGATCTGGCATAATTTAAATTACTGTGGAGGTGGCTATAGTAATTACTACCCTGTCAGCTATAAGGCAATATTTAATGAAAACTATTGGTCACACTTTTATCTAGATCGACCCGTTTACTTACCAACAGATTCTGTTCAATATTGGGGAATCGCGAAGAATAAAGAGAACTTAAAATCTGCTACAAACCTTCGAATCGTTGTAACCAAGGATGATTATTTGACTGGAAATACCAACGAACAAACTTTAATAACTGAGAAGCCTGTCACTGCAAATGATTCTGCGATTGTAATAGGCAAGCTTCCTATTTCGAACTACTCTGTGGGCAATTATTCAATAAAATTGATGTCTAGTGATTCGATTGTTAATTCGAGCACTTTTAGTGTACAGAGCTATACTAAACCTGGATACGAAATTAATTTAAAGCCAACTAAAAATGCAATATTTTATGACGAAGAAGTAGTTTTTAACGGTAAAGCATCATTCTTTGAAGGCACTCCTGTTGCTAATCTCCCATTGCGTAACACAGGCACAACTGAAGGTGATTTGACAACAGATGTAAGCGGTAACTTTTCAATAAAGTTTATTAAAGGATACACAAGTGGGGAGACTATAAACTACTCAGTAACTCCTCAAAATCCCGAATTTGCAAGCATTCTCAAGAATTCGAGCACTCAAGTTTACTATCAACGAGTTGAACTAAATCATTTAGGTCAAATTAAAAATGGAAAATCAGTTGTTAAATTCACAGTCAATGCAATTGACCTAAGTAAGATTAACGCTGATAGGAATGAAAATGATGTAACAGGCGCTCCATTAAAAAACAGAAATATTAAAGGTACAATATTAGAATATTCATATGATAAAGTTGAAACAGGCGAATATTATGATTTCATCAATAAAAGGGTTGATAAAACATATAGATACGAGCAGAAGACTAAAGATATACTTACAATTAACTTAATCACAAATGAAAAGGGTGAGGCAACCTACGAATTTCCAGCAGAGAAAGGTAAGTCATACCAATACACAGCAACAACTAATGATGATCAGAATATGTATACTTCAATAAATGGATACATTAACTCTGACGAACAGCAAAATAGTAATCAAAATACTCTAAACTTTGAATTAAAGTTTACCGATACAAATAAATTTGCACTTGGATCTCAAAAAACCTTAACCTTTGACAAAGGAAACATTCCTGATAAAGGAAAATCAACTGTACTTTATATTAATTATAAGCAGGGAATGAGAGATATTAAGGTTCAAGATGATTTGAATCTTGGATACACATTTTCTGAAAGAGATGTTCCAAATTTGTCTATGAACGGAGTCTTCTTTAACGGAAGGACTTATTTCTCACGAACTGAAAACTTTCTCTTTGATACGGCTGAAAAAACCCTTACAGTAGAAGTAAAGGCTGATAAATCACAGTACAAGCCTCAAGATTCTGTAAAACTATCAGTGATTGTAAAGGATAAAAATGGTAAACCTGTAGAGTCAAATGTAAACCTCAGTATGACTGATGCTGCCTATATACAGGAGAATGGAGAAGCTGAATCTGCACCGTTAGATAACCTATACAGACCAGTTTCAACAGGAAATGGTTTTATATACTCTTCACACCAACAGCCACAACAATATGAAATAGCTGGTGGATGCGGAAGTACAGCTGGCGGTGGTAGAAGCTATACACCAGATAATGCTTTATTTTCAAATGTTAAAACGGATAAAAATGGAAAAGGAGTGGTTTCGTTTAAACTGCCTGACAATCTAACTTCTTGGGTAGTGAACTCTCAGGTGATTTCGACCGAAAAACTGCCTTCTGCAGGAACATCAAAGACATCGATTGTTGTAAAACAGCCATTCTTTGTATCATTTGACACAAATGACACATACTTAGTTTCTGACAAGCCCGAAATATCTTTTAGAGCTTTCGGTGACGAGTTAAAATCAGGACAAGATGTTCAATTTACATTATCAGCGCCAGAGCTAGGAATCGCTACAGGAACAGTTGTTTCCGGAAAGGCATTTACACCTTCGTCATATAAATTGCCAACTTTAAAACAGGGAAGCTATAAAATAGCAGTAACGGGTAAATCTGGTGGACTTGAGGATACTTTTATTAGAACAATTAATGTTTTAACTACCAGAAACTCACGTAATAACGCTGATTTCACAACATTAACTAGTGATACTGTATTAAAAGGAAGTGCCTCACAACCTAGTCAGGTGACATTTATGGATCAAAACAGAGGCAGTTTGTACCAGTCAACAGTGAATATTGCCAATACCTTCGGGGACAGAATTGATCAAAAAGTAGCAAGACTTCAAGCTGCAAAATTATTATCTACATATTTTAACGAAACTGCGCAAACTGAACAATTTGATGCATTGCAATATCAGGTTACAAAAGGTGGAATCAGCTTGTTTCCTTATAGTGACACTGACTTAGCTTTAAGTGCAAAAATGGCTGATATATCTCCAGAGTTATTCGACGTTGCAGGATTTAAAAATTACTTCAATCAAATTCTTAATGATCCAAAAGAAGGTAAAGATCGGGTTGTAATTGCACTTTACGGTTTAGCTTCACTTGATGAGCCAGTTCTGGTTCCAGTAAATCAGCTACTTTCCAGAGATGATAATTCACCAATGGAGAAACTTTATCTAGCTCTAGCGTTAGCTAAGTTAGGGGACACGGAAAATGCTAAAACTGTCTTGGAACAAGTGATAAAGAATAATGGAGAGGATTTAAAACCTTTCTACAGAATAAATACAGGAAAAGATCAGGATGATATCTTGGAGGCAACAGCACTTTCAGCTAATCTTGCAAGCATTGTAAACGATGAAAAAGCAAAAAGTTTCCTGGATTATATAGAGAATAATAATACTAAAGATTTAGTTGTTCACAGTGAAAAGTTAGCATATTTACAAAATAAATTACCGCAAACAGCGGCAAAATCAGTTAAATTTTCTTATGAACTCAACGGTCAAAAGAACGATAAAGAATTGAAAAATGGTGAAGCTTTTAGTATACAATTGTCACCAGAAGAGTTAACCAAAATTAAGTTAAACAATATCGATGGAAGCGTTGGTATTATTACAAAATACGAAGTACCACTTTTAGGTTCGAGCAATAAAATTGATAGCAATATATCTGTTACAAAAGCTTATTTGAGTGATAATAATGTAAATAAGGATTTTAATGATACTTCTTTGGTAAAGGTTACCTTAAATTATAAACTCAACGACAAGGCACTCGATGGATGTTATCAGCTTAGTGATGTACTTCCATCTGGATTAAGACTTGTTACTGAGCTATTTGAAAGAGGAATTGAGTATGATCCAAAAAATCCTGTATCGTATCCATACGAGGTTAACGGTCAGAAAGTAAACTTCTGCGTTTACAAAGGAGAAACGAAGCCGATTATTTATTACGCTAGAGTCGTCAGCAAAGGTATTTATATCTCAGAAAGCCCTATTATTCAATCACTTAAAAGCTCGAGCAGCATGAATGTTGGAAACAGTGATACCATAACAATTAAATAAAATTGGAGCAATTGGAGTCAAAACTGCTAAAATATCCAATGAAAACAAAGGATATTCAACAGTCGATTGACTTTGATTGCTCTGCCTATGAGATTTACGAGGCTTTTATGGATTCTAAAAAACACGCTGAATTTACGGCTGGGAAAACTGTGATTAGTAGGGAAGTAGGAGAAGAATTTTCGATTTATGATGGAGGAATTCACGGAACAAATTTAGAACTCATTCCTGACGTCAAAATAATCCAGTTATGGCGTTTTGAATACGATGATTGGCCTAAAGAATATTTCTCAAAAATCACTCTGGATTTGATTGAAAGAGACGGCAAAACGACTTTAAACTTCACGCACACTGGTATTCCAGTTCAGTACGCCGATGATATAGAAGATGGATGGAATGTTTATTACTGGAATGTGATGAAGAAGATGCTTGAAAAATAGTCTAATACAAATTATGGAAACCAGAAAAAAAAGATTATCAGTATTGGCCTACCAATCGTCCAACAATGAGCACACCCTCGACGACAAACTAAAGAAACTAATCGAGCTTTTGGATTACTCAATGAAAAAAAATGTCGATATTCTTCTAACCTCCGAATGTTATCTAACAGGCTATTACAGCAATAAAGAGGAAACCCTTTCTAATGCATTAACTTTATCCGACACCCGTTTTACAACTTTTCTAGAAAAAATTAAAAAGTATAATTCAACCTTAATTTTAGGTCTGAATAGAATTAATGATGACAAAATATATAATACTTCGCTGGTAATTGAAAAAGGTGAAGTAAAAGGCAGTTACGATAAGATTCATTGCAGTTATGATTTCCATACACCAGGTAGTACTTTCGAGATATTTTCAAAAAATGGAATTACCTTCTTTGACTGACTTCCTATTCTGATTTAATTATCTATAATTCATTAAATAATATGGAATTCCAGAGATTTGAAATAGAAGGACCGGTTTTAATTGTACCTAAGGTTTTTGGCGATGAAAGGGGGTTTTTCCTTGAAAGTTATAGTCAAAAAGTATTTGCAGAAAACGGTATCGATATTGCCTGGGTACAAGATAATCACTCAAGATCTGTTGGCAAAATTTTTAGAGGAATGCATTTCCAACTTCCACCTCATGCTCAAGATAAATTAGTTCGAGTTACAAAAGGTAAAGTGCTTGATGTGATTGTCGATTTAAGAAAAGATTCCGCTACATTTAAAAAAACAATGTCAGTAGAGCTTTCTGCCGAGAATAAACATATTTTTTATATTCCAAAAGGCTTCGCTCACGGATTTATTACTCTTTCAGACGATACAGAATTTGAATACAAGGTAAGTGCTTTTTATAATAAAGAAAGTGATAGAGGTCTGGCATGGGATGATGCAGAAATCGGCATTGAATGGCCATATCTTGATGCAGTGTTATCAGCAAAAGATCAAGCTCAACCAACATTCAAGGAATTAATGGAGAGAGGAGAATTATTCTAATGAAAAAAGTAATAGTAACTGGAGCAAATGGAATGTTGGGTTCAACATTAGTAGCTGTATTAAAAGAAAAAGGCTACAAAGTGGTTGGAACCGGACATTCTGATCTGGATATTACTGACCCGGAAAACGTTCGTAAATATCTTGATAATCACCAGCCAGACGTTTTAGTAAATTGCGCTGCTTACACCAATGTTGAAAAGGCCGAGGACGAGATTGAGCAGTCAAATATGATTAATGGTTACGCCCCAGGAATTTTAGCTAAAGAAACAGAGTCAAGAGATATACAATTTATTCAAATTAGTACAGATTATGTATTCAGTGATAATACTCCCGAAGGTTACAATGAAGATGCTCTCCCTGAGGCATTTCGGTCCAATCAGTACGGTGAGTCAAAGCGGCTTGGCGAGATAACGGTTCAAGAAAATAATCCTAAAGCATATATCTTAAGAACGTCATGGGTATTTGGTCCGGGAGGCAAAAATTTTATAGATACAATGCTGACGCTAGCCGAAACAAAGACTGAGTTAAACGTGGTTGAGGATGAGGTCGGAATTCCGAGTTACACAAAAGATATTAGCGATCACATTATTTATGTGATTGAAAACAAAAACAGTTTAGATCCAGGATTTTACCATGCAATTAATGAAGGATCATGTAGTAGAAATGAGCTTGCAAGGTCTGTTTTTGAAATTGCAGGGAAAAATATTATAGTTAATGGCATTAAACTTGCTGATTATCCACGTAAAGCTAAAATCTCTAATTATTCAATCCTTATCAACAATAAACTTCCAAAAGTTAAAATGTGGAAAGAGGCTGTCAAGGAATATATTATGAGTAAAAAATAATTGAGGTGTTATTTTGATATACTTAAAATTGTATGTCTGACATAACTTCCGAACAATATTCAGGGTCAAGAGGGCGTGATTTAAGAATAACAGATATAAATCAAGGAACTGTTGAATTTAGGGCTATACCTCTTCATGAAACATCGATATTTAGGACTACTACTGACGGACACCCTTTATACCAGGTAGCAACAGGAAGTTTACCGCAGATATTATTTGTGACCCTCGCAATTCGATCTGACTTAATGACACAAAATAATGCTAATGAGGCGGCAATGATCGGAATGGCCAATCTTGAGATAGGCCAAGATCAATCCCTCAGAGATATTTGGCTTGCCATAACAAGCATTATGAATAGGGGAACATATGTTTTGGATTCAGCTTTGTATGCCTATCCTGCACAGGCACGAAATTCTCCAATTTTTCAATCAAATTTACAAGAGCTTGAATTAAGATTTGGGGACTATAACAGGAATGCTCAAGTCACCTATTTGGGCTTTGCTGATAATTTACCTTTGAGATGGTCATTTGCAGTCACTCCAACAGAAGGTAGCCACCCTGAAATAGATTACAGAATCACCCGAATCAACAAATCACAAAAAAAATAATTTGCTTCGTTTAAATTAATTGCTAAAATCACCCTACAAACATATGAAAATATTAGTAACTGGAGGCGCTGGATTTATTGGCTCAAATTTTATAAATTATTGGCTAGAAAAATATCCAAATGATTCAATAATCAACTTAGACGCAATGACTTATGCTGCAAATCCTTTAACAGTAGAATTTCACAAGAAAAGATACGCAAATCGATACGAATTTGTACAGGGTAATATCTGTAATGGAACATTAGTTGATGAGTTAGTCAAAAAAGTTGATCTAATTGTTCATTTTGCTGCAGAGAGCCACGTTGATAGAAGTGTAATTTCGCCACATTTATTTGTACAGACTAATGTTATGGGAACTCAAGTGCTTTTAGATGCAGCTCGAAGAAATGGAAATATTAGGTTCCATCATATATCTACTGACGAAGTTTATGGCACTCTTGAACTCAATACAACTGATAAGTTTAGTGAGACAACTAATTATGCTCCTAACTCACCTTATTCAGCATCAAAAGCAGGTTCCGATCACTTAGTCTTCGCTTATCATGAAACTTACGGGCTACCGGTAACACTAACTAACTGTTCAAACAATTACGGTCCATTCCACTTCCCAGAAAAGGTCATTCCACTTTATATCACTCGATCATTATTCAATAAAAACATTCCAGTTTATGGCCAGGGAACAGCGATTCGAGACTATTTATATGTAGAAGATCATTGTTCTGCCATAGATGCTGTAATCAATAGTGGTGTTATAGGTGAAAAGTATTGCGTCGGAGGTGACTCAGAAAAAAGTACGATTGAGGTAGCAGATGTTATCCTTGATACTCTTGGTGCGTCACATGACCTTATAAAACATACTTCCGATAGACCTGGGCATGATCCAAGATATGCAATTGATCATACAAAAATCACTAGAGACTTAGGATGGAGTCCTAAATACAACTTTACTGAAGGTATCAACCTTACTATTAAATGGTATAAAGAAAATGAGGCATGGTGGGGGCCGATCTCAGCAAAAGCAGAGGAAGTGGCAGAAAAGTACTTGGCAAACGCAGTTTAGGTCGAATTCACGCAATAATAGTTATATATATTTAATTTTGGTAAAATCACCTTAATATGAAAGCAATAGTATTGGCTGGAGGACGAGGAACAAGACTTCGTCCATTAACACATACAACTAACAAGCATTTGATACCAATTGGTGGAAAGCCGATGATTGAACGAGTTGTCGAAGACATTGCTGAATCTGGAATCAAAGAAATTATTGTTAACTTGAATTTAGGAGATATAGAAATTCCAGCAGCATTAGGTGATGGATCAAAATGGGGAGTAGTAATAACATATATCGAGCAGCCTCAGCCAAACGGTATGATGTACCCCATTCTTTTAGCAGAAAAGCTAATCAATGGAGATGATTTTATACTTCATGCTGGTGATAATATTCTTGCTGGTGGACTTAAAAAATACGTTGATGAATTACAAAATACTGAATGTGATGCTTTAATACTGGTCACAAAAATTAAACATCCAGAAAGATTTAGCGTATATCAGGTTAATGGGAAGAGAGCAATTTCAGTTGTTGAAAAGCCAACAGAGCCGATTGGCGATCTAGCTGGAACAGCAATCTATATGTACAAAGGTAAAGGTATTTTCGAGGCAATGAAAAATGTTCAGCCAATTGTCGCAGGTAAAGGGGGCACTCCAGAATATTATCCACCTCCAGCTCACCAGTGGATGATCGATAATGGTTACAAGGTAAATGTTACTGAGTGCACAGGTTGGTGGAAAGATACCGGAAAGCCTGAAGACCTGATTGCAGCAAATCATTTAGCTCTAGAAGTAATGGAGACTAAAATTGAGGGTGACATTGATGAGTCAAATGTAGAAGGAAGAATTACTCTAGGTGAGGGTTCAGTAATTGAAAACTCAATAATTCGAGGACCAATTTTCATTGGAAAAAATGTAAAAATCAGTAATGCTTATGTAGGACCATTTACTGCTATTTCTGATAATTGTGTAATTGAAAATTGTGAGGTAGAGAACAGTATTATTATGACTGGGGCAAAAGTGTACAATTTAAATACTCGGATCGACGCAAGTTTGATTGGCTACAATGCTACGGTATCTACAAAACATACAAAACCTCGAACACTAAATCTGTTCATTGGCGATAATAGTGATGTTAAGTTACCATAAAATTTTTAAGTCCTGACTACTTCAGGTTATCGGGTACTTTTTCAAGAAGTTTCTTGATATCCTCAGACCTATTAATATTCGCAACTAAAAGTGCATCTCCATTGTCTACAATTATAATATCCTTCAACCCTAAAATCGTGATAGTTTTTGATTTGTCTTTTGAATAAGCAATTACGCCTTCAGAATCAAGATCGATTACGTTTCCAAGACAAATATTCTTCTCAGCATCATTACCTGAGATAATATCCCTAATTGATTTCCAGGAGCCAATATCTGACCATCCAACACTTGCAGGCATTACTAAAATCTCTTTTAATTTCTCGTTTATAGCGTAATCAAAAGCGATTAGATCACATTTTGAATAATATTTTAAAAACTCTTCAGAATTAGGGTCATACTTTATACACTCTTTGAGGGCATCATAAGTATTTGGTATAAATTCTTTATATTTACTAAGCAAAAAATCAGGATTGTAAATAAAATAACCAGCATTCCATAAGTACCTCCAATCAGAAACAAACCTCTCTGCTAGCTCTTTATATGGCTTCTCTTTAAAGGAGCTTACTGAAAATACAATTTCCCTACTAAACCTGTCAACAGGTTCACCCATCTCAATATACCCATAACCAGTAGATGCAAAGTTAGGATTCATCCCAATTAACAGAAGGTGGTCACTATACTTTGAATTCACTTCCTCAGCTATTTTTAAAACGCGAAGGAACTCTTCAACATTCGCAATGTTATGGTCACTTGCAATATTTATAACAGTGTCGTAACCAAGGCCTTTTAATTTAAAAGTAGCAAGGCCAATGGCTGGTGCTGTATCCATTCTTTTAGGTTCAACAAAGATATTTTCAGGGTCTAGTTCAGGAAGTTCATTAATTGTTAAGTCTCTAAAATTCTGATTTGTTGATATATAAATGTCATTAATATTATATTGGCGGGCAACTCTCTCAAAAGTATTTCTGATAAGGGATTTGTTGCTTATTAATTTTGCGAACTGTTTGGGAAATATTTCGCGAGAAACTGGCCATAATCTAGTTCCGTTACCACCAGCGTTAATTACAATTGCAGTCTTCATTTGGTCTTAGTTATTTTGATTATTATTATATCGTATAATTTCTTTGAGCGCTTTCCATCCATCTACGAAGGCATTCATGTGTTTACCTTCTGCAACCGAACGAGGGAAATAACTAATTGGCACAATACCAAATTTGAGTCTTTTGCCATCCCTTTTGTATAAAGATAATTTTGCAGTGACTTCAGGTTCAAATCCAAAATTACTGGTTGCTGTAAATTTTTGAGCCAATTCGCGTAACACATCACCTCTACCCATTTTGTAACAGGTTTCCATATCAGGTATAAAGACTTTAATTCTAGGGAATGTATAAAAATTAGATACAAGAGATATGCCCCTATTTCCAATGTAATTTATCCAATAGATCACGTGGTTTTTCTTTCCAAACCGATTGCCGTAAACGACATCAAGATTTTTTTGAATCATTAACTCCATTAAATCACACAGCTCAGCAGGCTCGTATTCCAAATCTGCGTCCTGTATAACTATATAATCACCAGAGGAGGCAAGAATGCCGTTTTTAACAGTACGACTTTTTCCAATATTTTTTTGATTATGTAAAGTTTTGATTGAAAAATATTGTGAACGAAGCTTTTCAATAAGCTCTCCGGTCCTATCTTTTGAACAATCATTAACAATTATTATCTCTTTTTCAATACCAAAAGGGAGATTAATATCTAATACTTTTCGAACAAGCATTTCTAAGGTTTTTTGTTCATTGTAGGCTGGAATGACAATTGAAAGTGTAAGGGTTTTGCTCATTAAATGTTAAAAAATTCTATTGAATTCTATCTATTTAAGGCTGTTTTTGCAAACAAAGACTTAATACTTTATCTATACTAGGTGTAAAAAAAATGTGTACTGGAACTCCTATGCTATTACTTTACTCCTAGAGCCATGATATTGGCAAAGGTATAAATTTTGTATATTATAGATGTTATAAGTTTAATTAAGCTGTAAATTTATAATACAACCTTGGTCAACACCTCATTATGACAATCAAAAACCTTGAAAGACAACTGATCAACTATATTAAGTTATTTATGATACTTACAGTATTTTTATATATCTTAGATTATTTAGTTCCGCTAGTTGTACCAATTGTTCAGGCTTTTAATAAATAATAAATTCAAAAGTTGAGAAATATAAAAAAGCGGGAGACTTTCATCCCCCGCTTAGAATCACAATTAAAGTATTATT
>JAYTAQ010000186.1:0-2430 GCA_043737415.1 bacterium | reverse complement strand
GTGCTAACGTTTATGTTAAGGGGAGTACTATTGCCGTGCAAACAGGAATTGACGGAAGTTTTGCGATTGAAGTTCCCGAAAAATATACAAAGTTAGTTGTCTCATATGTTGGTATGCAAGAAGAGGAAGTAGTCATAGGAAACGAACCCTTAATTGTTGTTTTAAAAATAGTAGGAGAAAAATTAGAGGATGTTGTGGTAATTGGATACGGAACAAAAAAACGTAAGGATTTGACAGGAGCTATAACTAAATTATCCTCTGACAATTACAAAAGTCAGCCGGTTTTAAGTACTTCGGATGCTCTAAAAGGTCGTGTTGCCGGGGTTTCTGTAAACAATAATTCTGGAGCTCCTGGAGGAGGTATCAAAGTTAGAATTAGAGGGGCAAATTCTGTAAATGCTGGAAATGAACCGTTATATGTTGTAGACGGAATTGCTTTAACTAGTAATGGTTTCCAACAAATTAATGTATATGATATCAAATCTATGGAAGTATTAAAAGATGCTTCTGCAACTGCAATTTATGGATCAAGAGGCGCAAATGGTGTCATATTAATTACTACTAAAACGGGGAAATCTGGTAAAACAAAATTTGATTATTCTACATTTATGAGTATTAATAGCCCTATGAAGAAATATGATTTGATGGATGCAGTTTCATACGCTAATATGGCCAATCTTGTTGCAAGGACTGCAGTTTTTCCAGATCCTAATTCCTTTTTTAATAAGACAACTGATATGCAGGATGCGATTTTTACTACTGCACTTACACAAAATCATCAACTTACTTTATCTGGCGGGAATGAGAATACTAAATATTTTATTTCTGGATTTTTGTCAGACCAACAAGGTATTCTTTTAAATACTAACCAAGAAAAATTCGGTCTTCGATCTAACTTAACATTTAAATTGAGTGATCGTTTCAGTTTAGACCTTAATACGTTTGTTAGTAGAGTTAATTCTAAAAACAATAATGACAATGGATACAAAGGAAACCCTGTAATGACAGCTCTAACTTGGGCTCCAACAGATCCAATTTATGATGATGAAGAAAAAGATTTATACAATGTAAGAGCTGTATCTCCCAGTATTTGGTCAAATCCTTATATGGTACTTAAAGAAAGAAATAGTAAAAGCTTTGCAAATGTGGGTATATTCAACGGTAAATTATCGTACAAAATTACCGATTACTTAACTTTTGCAGCTAATGTTGGTTTAGATATGAATATTACAAAATATGCATACGTAAATAACCAATGGATAAGCCCTGGAAATATGGGTGCTGGTCAAGGTTATAATGAAGCCTATACTTTTCAAAATAGTGACATCCTTACTTTTCGTAAAAATTTCAATAAAGTCCATGATGTTACAATTGCTGCAATTTATGAGAACACTTCATATAAACAGTCTGGTTTTAATGCTACCGGCACTGGATTAACAACTTTAATAAATGGTTACGACAATTTGGCTTTAAATGCAAATCAAGCAATTTCTTCAGGATATTCAAATTCAGGTATTATATCTTATGTGGCTCGTGGAGATTATGCATATAACAACAAATATCTTTTAACCGCGACTATCAGAAGAGATGGTTCTTCTAAATTCCAAGGAGATAATAAATGGGATAATTTCCCATCAGTAGGTTTAGGATGGAAACTTTCCGAGGAGTCATTTATTAAAAATCTGAATACTTTTTCTAATTTGAAATTAAGGTTTGGTTGGGGAGTTACTGGAAATCAATCTATTCAGCCTTATAGCTCTTTAGGTCTGATGGGTCCTCTTATCTATTCTTATGGCACCTCAACCAGTAGCGTAGGCTATGCTATTGCTAGTCCTGCTTCGCCTGATCTTAAATGGGAAACAACAACTCAAACTGATTTTGGTGTTGATTTTGGATTGTTGAATAACCGTTTGAATATTACAGCAGATTATTACAATAAGGATACAAAGGATTTATTGTTATTTACTAATATTCCACAATATAGTGGTGGTGGAGTATTCTTAAAAAACATCGGAAAAGTAAATAACAAAGGTTTTGAACTATCAGTTGACTACACTACGATTAATACAAAAGATTTTATATGGTCTGTTGGAGCTAACTTTAGTTCTAATCAAAATAAAGTAGTTAGTTTGGGCGGAGAACAGACTATATTAAGAGGTCCCAATAATGGATTAATTAATAGTCCCATTCAGGCCATTAAAGAAGGAGAGGCATTAGGCGCATTTTATCTAATTCCTTGGGCAGGAATACATAATACTAGTAGTGTTGCAGGAGCTCCTTTGGTTTATACAGCTGGAGACAACCGTTATACAGATACTAATGGAAATAATTCTATTGGAGATGATGACAAAATAATTGCTGGAACTGCAACACCTAAGTATCAATGGGGATTAGATAACAACTTTACTTACAAAGGTTTTGAAATGAATA
>JAYTAQ010000185.1:0-6112 GCA_043737415.1 bacterium | reverse complement strand
GTCTTTTTTATTGCAAATTAATATTAACTCAAATTGCTTATAATTAAAGAACTTAACTGTACAATTTCTATATACTCCCTACTTATTGCGAATCCCTTATTCTACAGTAAAATATTGAGTAATAAGTTCAGACAGTATTGAATTAAAGGACTATTTTACATATGAATTTAAAAGAATTAGCGACTGAACCAACTATTATTTTACGTGATGGAAAGCAATTAGCAAAAATTAGTGATCATAATGAACTTAGCCTTTTTATAAATCCTCAAAGTTTCAGTGAACGCTTTGACCAAAAAGGCTTTTACACCGCAGAATTTGCAATTTCACCAGGATTAAATTTAAAAGAAACTGATGAAGATCTTGAATTGATTACAAAATTAATTCAGTTATTCAGTCATAATAATTCTCTCGAAATCAAACTGAGTTCACATGGTCACATCTATTTTGATAGTTTACATTCTGTGTATGGAAAACAAATTGAGAGTCCAATAAAAAAGCATAATATTAAGATGACATATATTAGAACGCATTTGTCTAAGAAAAAGGTTTAAAATCCTAGTCATATGCAAGCGACGTAATTTCCCTAGAATTACCAAGATTGCTTTACTCACTTAAATATATTAACCTTAAAATTGGGCATATCTTATAAACCGAATCTAAACCCCTGTTTCTCCTAACTTAAGAAGGGTCTAAAACAAATCCCCACACAATTAAGTGCAGGGATTTTTATTATAGAGATAATATTATTCAAAGCTTTTAGCTAAAACATTGCTGTTTTCAAAGATACCATCAACTTTTTCAGTAATTTTGAATTTCTCTAAAACTTTAAGAATTCTTTTGTTAACTGATGAAAGATAGACTTGTTTACCGTTTTTTTTCATATCATCGATAAAAAACTCAAGACTTTCTAGCCCTGAAAGATCCATATAATGGACTTCTCTCATTCTAAGAACGATTTTTGTAGTTTCAGTGTTTAACTTAACTTTATCAGAAAGAGCATTTGAGGCCCCCATTGAAAGATTACCCTCAAGACTAAGAATCTCTAAGTCTTTATTTTTTTCTATCATCTTCTTAAACTGAACATGTTTAAACCTGCCCTCGAAATCAATAACATCAACATGAAGCACAGAAACCTTTCTGAATACATAAAGAGCAGATAGAACCAAACCAACTCCAACAGCTATTGTAAGGTCTAAAAATACAGTTAATCCTAAAGTAATGAACAGAACCGCAAGGTCAAACTTAGGTGCCTTGTGCAATAGATTTCTAATTTCTTTTTGTTCACTAATTTTATAAGCAGTTATGAATAATACAGTGCTTAAAACAGTAAGTGGAATTTTGCTTCCAAGAGGAGCAATAAATAATAAGAACCCGAATATAACTAAAGCATGAAGAATAGATGCAATACGACTTTGAGCGTTATTCTTAATTGAAGTTCCGGTACGTGCGATAACAGCTGTAGAAGGAATACCTGTAAAGAAAGGAGTAATAATATTAGAGATACCTTGCGAAATAAGCTCTTGATTTGAATTATGACGAGTTCTTGTCATTTTATCTGCAACAACTGCACACAAAAGTGACTCAATCGAGATAAGGAAAGCAACAGTAAAAGCCGGCCCAATTAATGAAGCTATATTGTTAAAAGCTAACATTTGGAACGGAGGAAAACCTACCTTGATAGCTCCATATTGATCAGCAATAGTCTTTACACTGTCAAACGCAGGAACAAAATACACAATTGCTGTACAAAAAACAACCGAAACCAATGAAGGAGGGATTTTAGAGAGCTGCTTAATTTTAGGAAAAATAATAAGAATAGCTAAAGAAAAAAGTCCTATTCCTATAGAATAAAGATTTGCTGTGTTTAAATGAGTGAAAGTTTGGATTGTTTTTGCAAGAAAAGTCTCCTCTTTCTGAATTCCGGTTAAACCTAAAAATGAGTTTAATTGTCCAAAAAATAAAACAATAGCAACACCGGATGTAAATCCTAAAGTAACTGGAAGTGGTACATATCTAATAAAAGAGCCAAGCTTTAACAACCCGAACGCAATAAGAATAATACCAGCCATTACTCCAATAACCGGAAGAGCACTAACTCCGTATAAGGCTATAATACCAGCTAGAATTGGAACCATAGCTGCAGCTGGACCAGATACACTAAATCTGGATCCAGCAAAAACTGCAGCTATAAACCCCGCTACAGCGGCTGTATAGAGCCCCCATATTGGTGGAACACCTGTAGCAATAGCTAAAGCCAAAGATAATGGGATTGCGATAATACCGGTTACTAAACCAGCATTAAGATCGGCCTTGAATTTGTCTATATTATAGCCCTTCAGGTCGCTGTATTTACTCCAAAACACTTTTTTCATAGCAACAAAACTCCAAATATTACTCTTCAATACTGGAATGTCAACAAATAGTGTTTATTATCCAATATATAGGTTATATAGATGAATAGTAGAGTCTACTCCTGAATTCCAATTTGTCAATATACATGAGTGATCTAGCTCACTTGTGGCATTTTTATTAAAGTTTTAAATCAGCCTATAAATAAAATAAACGATGTAAATTAGAATTATTTTCACATTTTATGCTTTTGCATTACAATTAACCCATCATGAATATACATTTATACAACACAAAAACGAGGTCAAAAGAGCTTTTTGTACCAATTACCCAGGGTGAAGTAAAAATGTATAACTGTGGACCCACTGTTTATGACTACGTTCATATTGGAAATATGCTAGCGTTCACTTTTGATGATCTATTAAGAAGAATGTTTGAATATAATGGATATAACGTAACACAAGTTATGAATATCACTGATGTGGGTCATCTTATATCAGATGACGACGATGGAGAGGATAAAATGGATAAAGGAGCAAAAAGGACAGGCAAAACTGTCTGGGAAGTAGCTCAATTTTATACAGATGCATTCCTTGAGGATGCCCATAAAATGAATTTACTATCCCCTACTGTACTACCTTATGCAACCAATCATATACAAGAAATGATCGATTTAATTACAGTTCTTATAAACAAAGGTTTTGCCTACATTACTCCTACAGCTGTTTACTTCGATGTTTCAAAATTCCCTGACTACACAAAATTATCAGGACAAAAACTGGATGCAAACATCCAGAAATCTCGTGATGAGATTGTAGAGGACCCAACCAAAAAGAACTGGTTTGACTTTAGATTATGGCAGCTTGATCAACCTGAGCATACAATGCAATGGGAAAGCCCTTGGGGAAAAGGTTTTCCAGGATGGCATATTGAGTGTTCTGCAATGAGTATGAAGTATCTAGGTGAAAAAATGGATATCCATACAGGTGGCGTAGACCATATTCCAGTTCACCATACCAATGAAATAGCTCAAAGTGAGTCCGCTACAGGAAATGAGTACTCAGTTTATTGGATGCATAACCAGTTTGTTCTTGTTGATTCAGAGAAAATGTCGAAGTCTAAGGGTAATTTTTATAACCTGAGGGATCTTGAAAAAAAAGGGTTTGAAGCTTTGTCTTTAAGATTATTGTTTCTTCAAAGTAAATATCGGGAACAATTAAATTTCACACTCGAAGCACTTGAGGCTTCACAGTCTTCTTTACAAAACATTCGAAGACAAGCTCGCGACATTATTACTTCTTTATTTAATATAGGAATTGTCAAAGTAGATGCTCAAAAGAAAGATAACATTTATCAAATTGAATTCGAGGAAGCTATTGCTGACGATCTGAACACATCAGTTGCACTAGCAGCATTTTTTAAGCTATTAAAAGATCAAAACATTGATTTTAAAAACAAACTTGAACAGATCTATTCTTTTGACCAAGTGCTTGGTTTAAGACTAAACGAAATCAAGCCATTTGTTGAATCAGATGAATTAAAAGAACTAAAAAGAAAATGGCAGGAAGCAAGAGAAAAAAAAGATTGGCCTGTTGCCGATCAGCTCCGAGAACAAATCCAACTTCTTGAAAACTCTAAGTGACACAAGTCCAACATTGTAATAGTATATTTCTGAAATATCTCGATTATGCAAAAGAATATCAAACAATTTTTTATCTATTCTATCCTTTTCGTATTGGTATCTATAATCGCAAAAGCAGGTCTGTTTGAAAAAATAGATAAAAGCTTCCAGTCAGGCTTTTACGATTGTCTAGACAACGATTTAATCACAAATTTTGCATTGTTTCTCACTAACTACACCTTGGGAACGGTTCTTGGCGTAGGAGCGGTTGCACTATTATTTGCTTTTAAAAAGCACTTTTACGCGATTATTTCACTTGGAATTACTTTTATTGGATTGTATATTAGTCAATCTGTTCTCAAACTCCTTATCGAAAGACCACGCCCCTTTATTAGTGATTCAAACATTATTTTTCTGGGGTCAAAAATCCCGGACGGATTCAGCTATCCGAGCGGTCATACTTTAATAGCAGTATTTCTAGCAACAGTGTTAGCTTATAAATTCAAGGAATCAATGCTAATCGTAACAATTTCTTATACAATAGCCGGACTTGTTGGACTTTCAAGGATATACTTAGGTGCCCATTTTCCCATCGATGTTTTAGGCGGACTTTTTTTAGGATTAATGTTTGGCCATATCGCTATTTTAATGGATAATTTTCTAATCATTTCCCAAAAGCGCTCACCAAGATTTAGTGGGCAAACCACCCGTCAAATTCAATAATTTTCGAGGTCAATATTACTAATCTGAGAAGGCGAATGGGGATTGACCATTTACTTCCTATTCTTTAAAATACCTTTTACATTTTCCTCAAGTCATGGACGAAGCAAAAAGATCTTCTTTATTAAAAGAGGCACAAAATCACGTACAGCAAGTACGCAAGACAATTGAAAGACAGCTTCCAGAAATTCAAATCCAGGTAAAACGTTGGCAGACCCTTATTAAGTCACCTTTGGATTCTGACGATAAAAGTGGAATTTCTGATAAATTTACTCAATTGGCCATGCTTGATATGAATCAGCATAAATCAGACGCTCTTGAGAAACTTCACCCTTCTCCATATTTCGTAAGATGTGAAGTCCAATTTAATGGCTCTCCAAGCCAACAAACTGTTTACTTCGGCAAAGATTCTTTAACAGAGGAAAAAATCTATTCATGGGTCTCTCCTGCTTCGATTTTAAGATTTGAAGACACAGGTAAATTTACTTATAAACTTCCCGACGGTCGTATTCAAACAGGAGAACTTTTCCGTAAAGATCAGTTTATGATAATCGATGGTAAAATCGTCTTTATGTCTACAGAGTCAAACTCCTCTGAACGCCAACTGGTATATCAGGAGTATCTTTCTCAGAAAAAAGAAGGATTTATGTTAAAAGACATAGTTGAACTTATGGAAAAGGCTCAGGATTCAGTAATCAGGGCTCATCATAAAGGCCCTTTCTTGATTTCAGGGCCAGCTGGCTCTGGTAAAACCACTTTAGCACTTCACCGTGTTGCCTACCTTGTCCAATCTCCAGAAACAGCTGTTCATTATCCAGGGAAAGATATTATAGTTTTTGTACAAGATAGTTCTACACAAAAATATTTTGAAGGTTTATTGCCAAAATTAGGTATCCATAATGTAAAAATTACTACCTTCCCTGAGTGGGCTTTCGGTATTTTAGGTATACAAGACTTTAATTTTACCCTTAGATACGGCCGAACTGAGAAAGAGAAGGATCTTTATGAATTTGCAAAAAACAAGATTCTGGATATAGTTAACGATAAAAATTTTTCAACCGGAAACGTTGATAACATTGAGAAAATCTATGAGAAGACGCTTCCGACTGAGTTTAAATCATTATTTAAGAAACAGATTGAATCCAAGCTTCTAGATAGATTTGATCTCACTATTCTTTTGAAATCACACTTTATTAAACATGATCACATCAAAATCAAGAAAAAAGTCTTCACAGACAGAAAAGTTAACGGCAAATATAAAGTAATTTACGAAGACCAAAAAATTGAATATGCACTTTTAATTATTGATGAGGTGCAAAATTACATGCCTGATCAGATAAATATCTTTAGGTCCTGTATGAGTCAGAAAAATAGGGCAATTCTATATGTTGGAGATCTAGCCCAGCAGACTCATCTTTGCAC
>JAYTAQ010000184.1:0-2450 GCA_043737415.1 bacterium | reverse complement strand
GATATTTTCCCCACCGGCTACTCGGCCATCGACTGGGGCGAGGTGCACGGCGGCGAAATCGTGGATAACGATGAGCATTGTTTATAATATTTAGCAAATTGATAGGTAAAATGCAAAAGTATTACACTTTTCCACCTAGTATATTATCAATGTATTTCCTTTATAATTATTTAAATGAAGTTAGAAAAAGTTACTAGAGAGAAGTATGATCATATTTCTACATTGATTCCAAACACTTTTTTGCAGAAAAGCTATTGGGGAGATGTAAAAAAGGAAACTGGAGAATATGAATCTTTTTACTATTCTATTCAAGTGGGAAACAATGTCACAGGTGCATTTCAAGTGTTGGTTAAAAAGTTAAATTTCTTTTTCTTGAGTAAGTCAATTGCTTATATTCCTCGAGCTAGGGTAGTTGCAGATATAAATATATCTCTTCAAAATGGATTTTTTAATGAATTAATAACACTTTTAAAAAACGAATTTTTACTTACAGTACTTGAGTTTGACGTACCATTTCCATTGGAGAAGCAAAGTTCTGAGGATTTCTCATCTGGAATTTCGGTTCTTGCGGCAAGACTTGGAGTTATTGAAGCACTAAATAAGGAAATACAGCCAAAGTACACAGTTTTGAAGAATCTTGATTATGCTGATGTAAATCAATCGATTGAGTCATCTAATGCGCGCAGAAACTTAAAAAGAGGACTGAAGTTTTTCGAAGAGCAAGGCTTTATTTTCGAGACTAAGGATAAATTAGATGAAAAAGAATTGATCTATGCTGCTGATCTTATGAGATCCGTTGCCTTAGAGCGGGGTTTTGTAACCCGAGGTTTCAAGTATCTTGAAGTCCTTCAGAGAAATACAAAAACACAGTGGTTTATAATTAAGGATAAAGATGGAAAGATAGTAGTTGCTAATATTGGACTTATCGAGAATTTTACTTATTATGACCTTTTGATTGGTAAGGTGAGCACTTTTGATAGACAATACATTTCTTATGTCCTAAAGGCCAAATCATTTGATTACCTAAAATCGCAGGGTTTTAAATACTATGACCACGGCGGGGCCGAGATTAATCCTGAGTCTCCAAAATATGGTTTTACAGTGTTTAAAATGCATTTTGGAGGCGAAATCATCACCTATCCAAATCTATTATTAATTAGCAACTTGCCAGGATTTATTGTTAGGTTTCTTGCCTCAAGAATTTAACATGTAAAAACAAAACAGCAGACCGGAGTCTGCTGTTTTCAAGATAGAGGAGATTGTTATTTTCTCTTTTTAATAAATTTCTTACCCATATATGGAACAAGAACTTCTGGGATTTTAATGCTGCCATCTTCTTGTTGATAATTTTCAACGATTGCAATTAACATTCTTCCTATAGCTATAGCTGTAGCATCATTCATATGAACTAATTGAATTTCGCCATTATTTCTCCTAACTTTGGTATTCAACCTTCTCGACTGATAATCGGTCATTAAGTCTGATGTGTGAGTCTCTCTGTACTTATTTTGGCTAGGAATCCATGTTTCAATATCGATCTGTCTTGCATCAGGTCCACCCATATCTCCAGTACAAATCTGGATAACCTGATATGGAAGTACTAGTTGCTGAAGAATATATTCCTGTATTGCCACAAAGAAATCCTGTTCATTGATAGAGTGTTCAGGTAATGTGAACGATTCAAGTTCGATTTTATCGAATTGGTGTACACGAAGGATTCCCTTCATGTCCTTGCCATAAGTGCCAGCCTCACGTCTAAAAGCTGTTGAAAACCCTACATATCGTATTGGAAAAGCAATTTCATCTAATGTCTCATCCATATGAAGCGGTCCTAATGTATGTTCAGCACTTCCTATCAAGTACAGGCCGTCAGCAGGCATATAGAATCTTTCTTCTTCTTGGCCAGGATCAAGTCTCGCCATGCGAGTGTATGCCTCTGGTTTAATCATAACCGGAGGTATAACAGGTATAAATGTCTTCACAGATACTGTTAATCCAGCCGCTTGGATTATTGCTGTAACTTTCTCTTCATTTGATAAAAATGAAAAAACCCAGTGTACAAGAGACATTTCCATTAGGGCTAAGTCACCTTTTAAGTAATTAAACCTCGCTCCAGATACTTTGCCAGCAACCTTAACGTCTATAACATCAAGAGCTTCGCCAATATCAAGATGATCCATTATTGGAAAAGAGAAAACAGTTGGTTCTCCGACTTTCCTTGCAATGATATTTTTTGATTCATCTATGCCTACAGGAGTATCATCAAAATGCATGTTTGGAATAAGAATAATGAGGCTGTACCATTTCTCCTCTAAGTCTTTAAATCGCAAAGATAGTGGCTCAAGAGAAACTTTTACCTCCTTGCCTTCCGCCATAACCTCAGGAGTCCTCTGTGCTGGGTCTTTTAGGAGGCCTGCGATTTCGTTTTTTCTTTTATTTAATAATTCAAT
>JAYTAQ010000183.1:0-6192 GCA_043737415.1 bacterium | reverse complement strand
TCTGTAAATCTCGGAAACTTTTTTGTAGGAGAATCAGATATTATGCCGGCTACTCCGCTTGGTGTGCTTCGTTTACTTAATTTCTACAATATTCCCGTTGAGGGCAAGAACGTGTGTGTTGTAGGACGTAGTAATTTGGTTGGAAAACCGCTTGCTATCGCTCTGACCGCTCTAAATGCCACTGTCACTATCTGTCACTCTAAAACTGAAGGTTTGTCAGGATTTACTCAAAAAGCTGATATTGTGATTACCGCAGTAGGCAGGGCTAAGTATTTTGGAAAGGAATTTTTTCGAGCCGGTCAATCTGTAATTGATGTAGGGACCTCTATCGATGAGAACGGGAGATTGAGCGGTGATGTAAAGTATTCCGAGGTGATCGAAATTGTTGAAAATCTTACACCAGTGCCAGGTGGAGTAGGGCCAATGACGATTTATGGTTTGATAGAGAACTTTGTAAAGCAATCTCTGTCTTCAATCTAAAATGCAAAATTCAAAAAGGAAATATTCACTTTCTTGAATTCTGAATTCTAAATCTCAACTCAAATTTTTTAAAAGGGGAACGAAGTGGTGGGGAAAAAGGAGTAGAGTGGTGATATAAATCAAGGTTAACAATAAATTGCAAACTTTGAATGACAATCTGTCATATCATCTCTTCTTCTTTTCCCCACCACGCCGTGTTCTGCATTTTTTCGGACAATCTCCAACCAGAAGTTTTAGCACGCTATGTGCATATTACTTCTGGTTGAAGTGGACTTTTGGACTACGGACGTCCGGAGGGATAGTAGGCGTCGAAAAACCGACTTTTCTCGAGCAAGTCCACCATGCCGGGACGATCTGCCGGATCAAGTGGTTCGACTAGGAACCCTTCGACACCACCGGCAGTCCCGATCATGTTGTCCCACCAGACACAATGGCTTTCCGAATCCTCGGTACTCGGATAAGCCGTGACAGCTTCGTGGGCTTTTAGCCTAGCGTCGCTAACTTTTTCCAACAGACTTCCCAGGTCTTGGGCCATAGCCTCGGGCATAGACTCCGTCAAGTCTGTCTTTAAAGAAATCCACTTGAGTTTCTGCTCGTTCACCCAGGTGTCCTCGGTCGGCGCAGGCTTTCTTCTGATGTCTCCAATGAACATCCACACAAACACCACCGCCAGCAACACCGCCAACACCAAACCTCCCCAAATCCAAGGACTCATGGTTGCCCACATTGTGGCCCATGACTTGGACTCTATAGCGGCGGCGTCCTTCGGTCCATACCCTTCGCCATTTGGCAAGCCCTGGAGGAAGATGAACCCACCCGATAGCAAAATCAGGTTAATGCCCAGAAACGGAACTGTGACACGGATGAGAAGCTGGCGAACCAGACTCTCTCGTACCTGACCGTCTATGATCCCTAGGACTGCGAACGACGCAATCGCCTGACCAATGGTCCGAACAATAAAAATGATCAATACGAAAGCGACGATCGCTCCGTATTGGCCCATTCCTGCAACTATGGGAAATCCCATAATTGCAATTGCCACCAGGCTAAGTTGCTTGGTGGTGTACCAGAACGTTGATAGAGTCTTCCATTTCGAGATTAGAAATAAAGCTAGGAATAGAACTCCTAGGATGAACCAAGTCAAAACTGTTGCGAGCATGAAGACCCCCTTTATTTTTTTGCTTTGACAATTGTCATAAGCCGAATTCCAGATATTAAAATTAATATCCAAAATTCGGCTTATAATTCATGCCATTACAAAAAATATAAATTGAGTTCCATTAATCCTTCAAAATTATTTTTTAAGATAATTTTGTTATCCAATAAATGCATTTTAAAGAGCCCATTCTCTTTTGAAGGGAAAATGGCTTGGAAAGAATAATTTCTCTCTCAGTGCAATCATTAAAACTTTTCGGACGCAATTGTCCTATAGTGAGAATGATTACAATATAGTATGACAGGCAAATGAGTGGTTTGTCAATAGAAAAAGGCGGATTAAAGGGAAATCTTATTTAGTAGTGGGTACAGTAATAACTTGCTGCTGAGGATTATTTGCACTTCCAAAAAGCATCGCAAGGCTACCAAAAACCATAGTGATCATAATAGTGATTAAAAGAATCATCCAAACAGTTTTGTGTAAAAATTTCTTGGAGTATTCACGAGTAAACTTAAATAATCGCAAATTGCCTATATATAGGGTTTTTTTATATATACGAGGCTTGATCTTTTTAGGTATAGAAATTGTCATAATGATTTATGCCGGTTTTGAACATGGATCAACACCACTTTCAAAGGTTAAGCTAAATACGATTCTATTTTGGCAGAAAATATTCCATTCTTTATTTGCCCCTGTAGTAGTTCCGATTCCAAGTACACCAACAAGTAAGAAAACTAATAAAATATATCCAAAAAATACTCCTACAATTGCAGAAATTGACGTTGTCAGTGATTTTACCGCTGCTTGGAATTTTTCCTGGTCGTCAAATGCGGTAATCATCATTATTGCTGATCTACCGATACCAAAAGCTAAAACAAAACCAACGAGAGATATTATTATTACGAAAAGACGTATAATTAATTTCTGAAATTTAGCAGTAGATCCACAGGTTAGTCCAATAATTTCTCCAGTAGCTTCGTCAGTCGCAACATAATATGTACCGGTAAGACTTTTTATATCAACTCCACTTGCCACTAAACCTGCAAAAGTGTTCTTCAATGTTTCAGGGCAATCGGAAACATTTAAAATTGCTTCAATCTGAGCAGGTGTTGCCTGTGATGATTGACCGTTTGAGTCTGCACCAACTACTACAGCATTAGTTGATGAGAATAAACCGGTAAAACTAAACATTAAAACAAACAGTACAATGATTTTTAAAGCTTTATTGTATTGGTTTACCGCGTATTTCTTTATTTGCATACTGAATTGAAACTATGTTAATATCTTTCGAGACGATTATATACAAATTGTCCTTAATTTAATACATTGTAGTAGTACAACTTCAAACAAAAATCATTAATAGTGAAGCGCCCATTTTATAAAACTTTTAAACCACTTTTAAACAATGCTATTAAGGTAGTACTTTTTTTTGCTCTATTTTTTACTATTTCATTATTTTCCTCATCGGAGGTTAAAGCAACTGAAAAATGTTATTACACTAAGGCAAACGCTGACGTCAAGTGTAAGTGCCGAAAAGACCAATGCAGGCTTTCTTCATTTGGAGCAATGCCATTATTAGGCACAGGAACATCAGGCAATCCCATTGCGGACAGTGCAACAGATATAGTATCTTCGAAAGTAGGAGCGTATGTTTATGACTGTTTTGATAGTAATACAGGCGCTGTCGTAGATATCAAAAGCGCTCCTTATTCTCAATACTCGGTTTCAAACTATGTGCAAAATTTACAACTAAAAACTGATCAATCCGATGGAGGTAGTTTCGCTCCATTAGTTATGGACGAATTTTCCAACAACATTAATAAAAAATTTGTGGTTGCTAATCCTGTCGAGCCTCAATATTCATCAGTATGCAAGTCAGCTGATGGTGTGGCATATTGGTATTACCAAGGGTACTTTAAAGATGTTATGAAAGGCGGTTCAGGTTCTGTAGGGGCATTTTGTAGTAAACCAATACTTGTTGATCGAGATTTATTTGGAAAAACTGTAAATGGCACAGAGACTTCTTTTGGATGTCTACCTAACTCAATAAACGGAGTAACAGCATTTATTTTGAGATTGGGATTAGGTATCGCAACGTTAGTGGGCGTACTTATTATTTTGATAAATCTTATTAAAATGGTGACTTCGTCAACTAACCCTGAGGCCGTCGCAGAGGCAAGAAAGAAAATGATTTCAGGTATATTTACTCTTCTAGGTCTTTATTTAGGATTAACAATCTTAAGTATCGCTGGATTGCAGATACTTGATCTTGGAAGTTTTGGAGGCGGATTGATCAAAATATTCACTGGTGGTTAATAATTAACGGATTCTAAATTAATGCAAAAGCAAAAAGGTAATAAAATTAAAAGAAGTTTTTTTTCCCTCATCCCTGGGGTAAAAGACGCTACCATCTTTGCAAAATCGTTGATTGTTTTCCTTGTAATAGCTACTTTCGCTTTTATCTTTTTTTACTCTTCTACAAGTACAAAGGCAGAATCATCAAGTATTGCTGAAACAGCTGGAGGCTTGAGTACTAATGGTAACTCACAATCTGTTTCAGAAGGGTTTTTCAGAAATTTCTTAGCGGGTACTGTAGCTGGAGATATTTTAACAACATCATCGACATCTACGAAAGCAACTTCATCTGTAGACTCAGGTTATACTCAAATTAACTTTGGAGCGACAGGAAGGTTAGTTAACGCAACAGCAAATATTTATGATTCGCAAATTGCATCGCCAAAAGAAGTTGTTCAATATTATGCAAACAGGGCATCTGGTGTAGCCTACGCTGCAAACCCTACTTCTGGTCGGGAAGTATTAACTCCTATCTTCTTCTTGTCTCAGGCAATGAGAAATGTTGCTTACGGAATTATTGTAATTATTTTAATAATCTCTTCATTAAGCATTCTTTTATCGTCGATATCAGGTGGCGAGCAAAAACTTTCAATTGTTCAATTAATGATTAATGCAGGTATTAGTTTATTGCTTGCAACATTTTTTTATGAGATTGCAGCCATTATTTATGATTTAACAGTAAATTACGGTAATGCATTAGTTGCCTCTGTGATGGAACCATTTATTAATGCAAGAGTTATTTTAGAGCGACTGCAGCCAGGCGGAGATATCAATGTTACTGCAATGGTTAATACTTTCCAGTTTGTTGGGGTGGCTGATGCTTTTGGCCAGATAATGGGTAACGTTACTGCTGGGTTAACTCCGGCTATAACACAAAGTGTGAGTGCAATACCTACTACTGCTGTAAAAGGGCCATTTAACGCTATAGGAGGAGCCTTAGGGTTCTTTTCCGGGGGTACTTCAATTGCCTTAAATCTTGTTGCCTCCAATTTACTTGGTAGCTCGGCATTATTTGATGCTATCATAGCTTGGTCAATCTTTTTTTTAAATGTAAAGATTTTTTTCAATCTACTTGATGCGTTTATCAAGTTTAATTTATACGTTGCTTTTGGTCCTCTTTTAGTCCTTCAAGGCATAAATAATGGTTTTGAAAAAGTTTCAAATCTCTTTAGGCTCCTTCTTGCTTATGGATTAGTATTCCCAATGACATTTTTTTTCATTCTATTGTCGGCTACTGCGATGAATATTTTTATCCGAAATGAGCCTAGCGGCACCGCGGATAATGTTGAGAAGTCGGTTTTATGTACTTATAGTTCATCTGATCCTGCTAATACTGAGGACGGTATTTTAGGCCGGTCTTTCGTTGGTAACACTCTGAATCAAGCCTTAGGTTATAAGGATCCTAAATTTGATGATCCAACAACTTTTAGAAATCGAAATTATATAAATCAGGATATTTTCGATACAACCCCAGCTTATACTAACGGTAACGTTAGGAGCTGTAGATCCAGTTTGTTCCCTGTTCCATGGACATTTGTTCCTGCACCATTCGGAAATTACGGAAATAAACTAGTTCAAGCCCAGACAATTGATTCCCTAGTTCGAACTTTTCTTGGACTTGCATTTATTATTATGGCAGGTCGTGTACCAAATCTAATGATTGAGGTTCTTGAGGTTAAGGAGCTTGGTTCATTGAAAGGTCTAGGTAAATCACTTGCTGCTGGTCTAGCCCCAACTGTAGGATTAGGTATAGCTGGTATGTCTTCTGCTGTAAGCATACTTAAAGGATCGGCTGGTGGACTTTCTAATCTCCCAATTCCTGGCTTGAAACTGTTAACTAAAAATACTGATCCTAAATCAAGGTTTAACCGATTTGCAGCATGGGGTGCTGGGGCAAAAGACTCTCTTAATATTGATTCTGCTTCAGGTTTGTATAAAAAATTGTCTCAACCTAGTGCCAAATCAATGGCTGATGCCGCTTTGTCCGCACAGGGCAGGGAGGATAAGGTGAATCAAGAGATCGTCAGACAAGGAGGCTTACCACTTAGACCAGGTGATCTCAACCAGGCTTCTATACAGGATATTGCTACTAGAAATGGTGGTGCAGACAGGCAGAGAATGATGACTGAACTTGTTTCTCCTATGTTTGTTAAACAGGTTGAAAGTAGTGCTCAAATTTTGGGTACAATGAATACAGCCGC
>JAYTAQ010000182.1:0-6240 GCA_043737415.1 bacterium | reverse complement strand
TTAGACTTGAGGTACTCTACTCTAAATAGATCATTGGAAATAGTTATTTGATTTTCAGTAATAATTTTATTTAACATAGACTTCGTTTATTGATTCCTTCTCAGTAATAATCTCACCAATCAATTTCATTAAACTTTTAGCTGATTTTTTCCAGCTAAATGGGTTAACAAATATACCAGACAACACGAATTTACCTGTAAGTGCATCTTTAATGCTTTCAAACAGTTCATTACTATCCAAAGCATCGTAGAAATGCCCTTGGTTATGCGTTGTTTCGTGCATAACAGGCAAGTTAGGACATATTACATTTGTTGCACAACATAGAGCTTCAAGCGCTGGTAAGCAAAATCCTTCTTCCATCGACGTTACAACTAAAGCATGAGCTCCAGAATACAATGCAGCTAGCTCGTTATCATCTACATCACCCACGAAACGAACAACATCAACAAGATCATTTTCGTCAACAAACTTCTTTAAGGTTTTGAATTGTTCTAAATGTTTGCCTACTATGACTATCTCCCCTAATCCCTTTAAGGACTCTTTATTTGCTAGAGCTGTTTCAAGTAACCATTCTAATCGTTTATGCTTATGTCCTAATCCAACATATAAACAGTAAGGTTTATTCAAGTTAAATTTATATTGGGTTAGTGATATTTCTGCACCATTTCTCTTATAGAAAACTGAGGTATCAGCACTTCCTGGAATGATCTGAATCTTCTCTGATTTAACACCTAACAGTTTGACCAAATCACTTTTACTAGCTTCCGAAACCGTAATCACTTCCTTTGCTTTTACACTCAAGTACTTATTGATTGCCCAAAAGTACTTTAGAAAAGTTGAGTCAGAATTGTGATCAATTTCAGCTGGAAGAAACTCTCGAATTGCCTCTAACTGGTTCTTAAGCTTTTCGTATTCCAATAAACCGAAACGGTTTGAGTAAGTTTCATCAGAATAAGAAAGTTCAGGGTATTTTAGACGCACTAAGTCATGAACAGTATATAAAGCAGGAATCGTAATCTTGGGATCAAATAGATAGTGAGCAGTATAATAAAGCTCAATATTTTGATCAGTAATTAACTTCCGCAAAACAGGACTGTCCCTAACTACCCCAAGATCGTCATCAATGCATATTAACTCATAAGAAGTTTTTTCAACCTCTTTCATGACTTCTTTTAATTCATTCTCAGATTCACTCCTATGAATAATATAAAGTTTCATGCCATTTTGAGGAATCAAGTATGTGACTTCTTTTAAAGCAGAAGTAGCATAACGGTAAACACCGGTAAGATGACTTGTTCGTATATCAAAACAGATGTTTACCATAGCTACTTATTCTTTTGATAAAAATCTCCGATATATTTATTAGCTAGTTCAACAGCGTTTTTAACACCATCCTCTTTTCTCAACTCAAAGGCAATACGTTTAACATTTACCTTGATTTCATCATTAGTACTCAATTCATTTATAGCTTCGACTAAAGTTTCAACTGAAAACTTCGGTGCATCGATAGGTTTAGCTCCTGCTCCGATTTCATAAATCCTTTTTGCCCATAAAGGTTGATCTCCAAAGAAAGGTACACCAACTGAAGGCACTTCAGCTAATAAGCACTGTGAAGTTGTTCCTGTGCCTCCATGATGTACGACCATAGCTGCTTTTGAGAATAACCACTCAAATGGTGCAAACTCAACACAGTAAACATTATCTGGAAGTACTAAGTCTTTTATAGGATTCCAAGCTAGTGGATAACACCTCGGTTTCCAGTTCTGTTTAATGCTTCAATACAAATCTTGAGCTTCTCTTCTGGATCATCACCCCAGCCAGTTCCTAGAGTTATTACAACTGGTGGTTTACCTCCATTTATAAAGTCTTCAAGTTTTTTATCAGGTGTCCAGTTCTTATTCTCTTGATTTAACCAATATCCTGTTACATGAACCCATTCTCCCCAATCCGTAGGTCTTGGAAAAACGAGTGGACTAAATCCGCAGAGAAACATCTGTTTCTGACGATCTAAAATACCAAATGGTCCCCAAAATGGAGCTCGCCCTATTCCTAAAGATTCTTTCCTCCACTTACTAAGAGTTGATCTTAATGGCTGCCAAAACATCTGTTCAGCAAGCATGTGTGTCATCCAGTTGTATGTTTTCCTGAAGTGTTTCTTTGGAGAAAGGTTTAATGCTGGGAATTCGTGTGATCGATAAATCGGTTGTAAAGGTACAGAAATTGCAGGAATCTTTAATTTCTCTGCAATATGAGCTGCTGCAAAACCAAGATTTGAATACAGAATTACATCAGTTCCTTTACAAGCGTTGTAACAGTCAACAAGGAACTCATCCATATTAGGTAGGTGTAGACGTTTGAACTGAGTAATAAATTTGAACGGGCTTTTGCCAGAACTTAAAAGTTTTTTTCCTTCTTTAGTTTTAAGCATTACAAATGGATCACCTTTTAATGGATAGAACTCAAAACCGTAACCTTCTACATAATCTTTAAAGACTTCGTAAGTACCAATCCTTACAGTGTATCCAGCTTCTTTAAAACCCAAGCCAAGAGCGATGTAAGGTTGTACATCTCCCCTTGTCCCTGCGGTAAGAATGGTTATATGCATAAAATAGTTATACACATTGTACTACGCTAGGAGTTGCTATGGCAATGAGTCACGGTGACTCATTGAATGAAATTCTAAGAAGTTAAGGAGATGAGCATCGATTTAACTATTTAGAATTCTATAAATTAAACACGTAAATGTTCAAATAGCTATTGAACTGTATCATTTCACAACTTACCATGGAAAAATTGTTTCAAGCAAACTGCACAAAAGGAAAACTTATTGTCTACAATGATAGAGTTTCAATTGAAGATGTTATTTACGCACAACACAAGTACTATTTTTTTTAACCAGATCAATGGTGTTGAAGTTAAAACAAAAGTAATTAGCGTTTTAGGTATGGGTGGAGCAAGTGATGTAATCGTTTATGGTGTTGGAAATCAAAAACTTGAAGCACATTTAGTTCAAAACAAATCAGCAAGAAAGTTTGAGTCTATCGTTAATGGTATATTAGCTAATAAAAACAACACTATTCCCCAACAATCTCAAAACGGAGACAGTGATCTTGATGAAATTGAGAGATTATCAGAAATGAAGGATAAGGGTATCATTACTCAAGAGGAATTTGACTCTAAGAAAAAACAGCTTTTAGGTCTCTAATCTTCTTCCAAAAAACAAATCTAATCTCTTTTACCTATATTAATACTTGATCTGAAGGTAGAAATACAGTCTATATGAACTAGACTACTGTTATTTATGGTCGGTCCAAGCATTCTACGAATTTATATCGATTTGATATTGCTATACTCTTAGATGCATTTATCCGTTCCAAAAGTTAGTGAACAGTTACTACATTTAGCAGGTTTTTCGACAAATAACGCCAATGTAGGAGAAGGTGCACTTGTACGAAGTAGGATCATTAATACCTCCGATGAAGTTGCTTTCCAACATTATATAAACCGCACTTGTGATATCCTCTTTCCAGGGTTTAAAGAGTACATACCAATAGATTCACTAAGTCACTTTATTGTGACAATACATAGCGATGGTACAGCAGATTTATATACCAATGATGATATTTTAATATTAATAGAGGCTCAAACTAAAAGAACAGTGCAGGCAGGTGAACTCCTCTTTAAAAGTGATATAGCGAACATTAGACGGGTGCGGATTACAAATATAGATTTCCAAGGAACAGATAAGGTCTTGTTATGTTTTAAGATCGGATGGAAGTTCTTATATTTTTATGACCTTAACCGACCAGTTGAACTCTTAAAGTCCGAGAACAAATTAGCTGAAGCTTATATAATTGAAGGTACAGATCATGTATTTGCGGGAAAGGAAGATAAATTGATAGAAACGACAATTGATTTTGTTAAAAGAAGGATCCTTCAAGGTTAAGGAGATACTATTACTTTCAAGTGTTTAAGGCAAAGGGTACTTGGCTGGAGAGATGGTATGAGTTTCGAATATCGCAATTAAATTATTAAAGTACTCTAACGAATTCTATGTAAAGAGCAGGCTTCTATGCAAACTCTATGTAAACATTAGCGTTGAGTATTTAATGCTCGTTTAATCATAAATTCTACTGCTTCATTAGTATTAAGAGTTTTGATCTGTATGCCCGGATTTGCATTAAGAAAGACTCGAAACACCTCATCTGCAAATGCTTGACCTATCGTAGGAACTTTATCGAAATCTAATACAATAAGCTTAAACTTTTTAGCTAAGCCTGCTAATACTCGCCGTGCTTGTGAGCGGGAAATATATATTGTTCCCATTGTATAGAGCTTTATATGAATTAACGTCTTATCAAAATCCATCGCTTCTTGGTCAGACTGGAATTCTTTAAAGACATTACTTAAATGTTTTTTTGTTTTCTCTTTAATAACAAAAAGAACCTTTGTACCTTTGAGATTAGTTGGACGAGTTTCAACAAAAATATCCTTTATATCGTTATCTATAATTAGTCGAGTTGTATGGCTATCAAGTATAAACTTATCAGCAATCTTAGAAGTAAAAAAGATACCTTCACCAGAATGCATTTTAGGAGCAGTGGTTGTTTTACCTTTTAGAAGTTCCTGGATTGCTTCAAAAGAATCCTTTAATTTATATTTCGACCGAATACTTTCAAAAACCCCTACTCCATAATCACGTATACTAAAAACAATACTCGCATCTTCACGGTAAAAAGTAGTTTTAATTGTTTTTGAATTAGAGTGATCAATGGCATTATTAAGCATCTCAGAAAAAGCATAGCCAAGAATACTTTCGGCATTATCAGGTAATGTCTGCAAGAATGGTGTTGAGTCTACAATAGTATCTTGATAAAGCTCAAACTCACGGAGATCTTTATTTTCAAAACTCCAACTATGTTTTTCATTTAGAGAATCAGCATTTTCAGGTAAGGCGTAATGAGTATAACGCCTAGAACCAGAAGAAATAAGTCTTTTTGCAGCTATCTCTTCTGATAAAACTCTGGATATATACTGACGTGTAGCCTTTTGGTCCGCAAGTAGTTTAAGTACATGACTCAATTGGAAACGTTCTTGAGAGGATGCAACCTTTTTAATTGCTAATAAGATTTTATCTTTTACTTGCATATTTCTATGTAAGCAGCATATTCCTATGTCAATTCTATGTCAACAAAATACACTGTAGTTATAAGTTTACATGAGTTAGATTTACTTTAGGCATGCTATCGAACCAAGTTATATATGAAAATCTTCTGGCCACTTGATTTAAAAATATTCGTTGTAAAATGCCATACTTCGAACTAGATTATATCTGGGAATAATAGGATAAAAGATCCTGGCTGGATCGCTTGGATTCGAACCAAAAATAAAGGCTTCAAAGGCCTCTGTGATACCATTTCACCACGATCCATTATGATCACCCACAAACTTTAGCTTTTTGGCGTCCGATTTTATTCAGGATATAAGTGCTAAAACAGGGTGATAACGTAAGGATTATTACACAAAAAACGAGCTTTGTCAGTATCGCAGGTATACTCAATAGATAGCGAAACTTGTTCGGATTGGTTCAAGTGATCACTATATTTGGCAAAGTGAGCCAGATGCATTATAATCGTCAAGTTAAAAAGACCTATGGTTAAACTAAGACTCAAGCAAACAGGCAAAAAGAACGCACGAAAATACAGAATCGTTGCCGCTGACTCTGCAGTTAAGAGAGATGGAAAAGTACTAGAAGTGTTAGGATTTTACAACCCAATACCTCAGAAATCAGAAATGATTCTTGACCTCGACGCTACAAACAAGTGGATCGCAAACGGTGCTCAAATGACCGAACGAGTAGAAAAAATATATAAACTTGTTCGAGATAACAAAGTAGAGGTATAATGAACGACGAATTAAACACAGCAGTTAATACTGACGATGATCTAAATAGACCTACAATTACTCCAGAGAGATTGAAGGAATTTATTAGTTATATCATCGAAAACGTTGTTACTGATCCTGAGAAGGTCGAAGTAATAATCATGGAAGATGTTCCAGGTTCATATACTGTGCACATTAAAGTTGCTCAAGAGGACAAAGGAAGAGTTATCGGTAAAAAAGGCAATACGATTAATGCTCTAAGAGCACTTGTTAGAGTATTCGGTAGAATCATAATCCTGTTACAAGATTAATTTATTGAAGTATCTAAGTAATTCCGTCGTAAGGCGGAATTTTTTT
>JAYTAQ010000181.1:0-6243 GCA_043737415.1 bacterium | reverse complement strand
TTAAAGCAAAAACTAATTAAATTCGCATTGGGAAAAGGTTTTGGGTATAAGGAAGTTAAAGAATTATTGGCGGAGATGCTCTAATGTGTTCGAAATCCCTCTACATTCATGATATCATCAATTATGGACCCTGTGCAAACTACAATCGACACTTATAACCGAATTGCGCTTCAATATAAACACAGGAGGGCTACAGATGATAAGGACACTCTTAAACCACACTTGGATAAATTTATTGAGTTAATTGATTCAGGAAGCAAAAAAAAGGTTCTTGATGTAGGTTCAGGAGCCGGATATGACTCAAAATACTTGTCAGAAAACGGTTGTGAGACGATAGGAATTGATATGTCTGAGTCTTTTATTGAGATAGCTAAAGAAGTTGCCCCAAAGGCCAGAATCCTTAAAATGGATATGCGCTCAATTGACTTTCCAGATGCCAGTTTTGACGGTATTTATGCCGCTGCTTCATTAATCCACATAGTCAGAGAAGAAGCTCCAAAAGTAATAGAGTCTTTTAACCGAATTTTAAAACCTGATGGAATAGTTCTTATTACTGTAAAACAAGGTGAAGGCGAGAAATATGTGAGGACTATTGTTTCAGACAATTTATTGGAAGGATCTGATAGATTTTTTACATTTTTTCAGCTTGATGAACTAATAAAGCTGGTTGAAAACTCAGGCTTTAAGGTTCTCATTACAAATAAAGATCAAAACCGTGATAATATCTGGTTAAGTGTGTACGCTGTTAAAAAATAACTTCACAATTGATTACCTAATCGGTCCTCATTTCTTTTTACGTGTGATATACATGATAGAATTAGCGAAATCCCGGTTTTATTACCTCAATTACCAACAGTGCAGGTGAGAATGCGCGTATCAGCGGAACTAATGTTAGATCGATGGCAATAAAAATAGCTGAAAAGCTAGCAGCTGATTGGCTATCCCGATACTCTACATACAGAGCACCTGCGCAAAGCTGGTCCCGTAGTCTATTATCATCTGTCATAAGTGAACAAAGTTACGTATTTGAAAGAGAATTCTTGCTTTCAGAGAGAATAAGAAAATTGTCAAACGGATAGTTGGAAGTTTTCCCAATGAGAGTGTACAATTTTGCCGGCATAAAATTTGGCAACATCAAACGTTGCTCACATCAAACGTGGACCAACCAACTTTGCTAAAAGCAAAGGGCGAAGCCACGTTTGATGGGGCAGGGGCGGAGGGACTCGAACCCCCGTTGGCGGTTTTGGAGACCGTAATCCTACCACTGGATGACACCCCCATAAGTAATACCTAAGTACCACTTTATCTTGTTGAGCTAAGCTTCAACGCTTACAAACCCAACTTCACTACACTCGAAATGCCAAAATGAGATCTTAATCTCACGAAATTATACACGAAATCAGTAAAATCAAGAAATACTACTTCCGAACCCCACTATTTTTCTGTATCAGTGCTATTACTTCATTTAGTTTTTCATTCATTAACTCCTGATTGTCTGCCTCAAGATTCAATCTTAATAATGGTACAGCTGTATTTGAGAAACGCACACCGAACCACCAGTCATTAAAATTGAACACAATACCATCAATCTCCTCAACAGATTCAGCTTCTGAGCTGTATACATCTTTTATAACACTGAGCATTAGGCTTTTATCTTTTAGTTCGAAGTTTATCTCACCCGACTGAGGATAAATATCAAATTGGCTGCTCATTTCAGAAAACGACTTATTACTTTTAGACAGCATCTCAATAATCATCAAACCGGCTGTCAAAGTGCATTCTGCATTAAAATTATCTTTGAAATAAAAGTGACCAGAAGCTTCACCGCCGAAGATACCGTCAAATTCCCTCATTTTAGCTTTAATAAATGAGTGCCCGACTCTTGTTTTAATTGCTTTACCACCGTAGGTTTTAATTAATTGTGGAACAACTCTACCTATTCTAACGTCATATAGGTAAGTTCCGATACTTTTTTGTGCACGGATAAAATGGTCAATAAATAACGCCATTGTTATGGTTCCGGATTGTCTTTGTGCTTTTTCGTCAAAGAAAAATACTCTATCAGCATCACCATCAAGAGCGATTCCAAGATCTGCGCCGGTTTCGAGAATTTTTGCCTTTAGATCGATAACATTTTGATTTTGAAGAGGATCTCCCTCATGGTTAGGGAAGTTGCCATCCGGCTCTAGAAACAACGGAATTATCTCCAGTGGCAATGTTTCCATCATCCTCTGCCAGACTGGGCCACCCATACCGTTACCAGCGTCTACGACCACTTTTAGTTTACGGAAAGATGTCACATCAACTTGAGATAAGGAATTTTCAATAAATTGTTCAAATAAATTTTCTTCAGTGACAATACCTTTGACAACGGCATTAGGAATTTCTTCAAGCATTAAAACCTTCAATTCAGGTAATCCAAAGCCTCCGTGTAGCGGTACAGCACCCTTTAGAGCGATTTTAGCACCATTGTACTGTTTAGGATTATGGCTAGCGGAAACCATTACATTTGCTTCATATTTGCCTGTTCCAGACGCGTAATTATGGTTTTCAGTTGAAACAAGACCGATAAAAACCACATCTAGCCCCATATCAGTTATTCCCTCTATCAAGGCCTTGGTTAGTGCTGAAGATGAAATTCTAGCGTCATGTCCCACTCCTATCGGTCCTTTTCCAACGTATTTTGCTACAGCCTTACCTAATTGATAATAAAAATCCTCGTCTAAATCGACTGGATAAACGCCACGAATATCGTAATCGTGAAAAGACGAGACCATTTGTTTGAATTTTTCCATAGTTAGAATACATAATAATATACTTTTACTTTTATTTTCACACTCTTAACCCAATTTATTCCAATATATTCACTTTAATACTAAAATATTTAAATGATATTTTTTCAACTTAAGATAGCTTTTCTGATTTTAATTTTAATAATCTGTCTAACGTTCTTTGCATTTTCCCTTGCTAACGGCCTTTTGGCAGCACCTTTCGTGCCTTCGTCAAGAAAAAAATCGAGAAAAATGATTGAAGCTGCAGAGCTAAAACCAACCGATACTGTATATGATTTGGGATCAGGGGATGGAAGATTAGTGATTATGGCAGGACGAGCAGGAGTTCTTGATGCAGTAGGCTTTGAACTTAATCCTTTTTTGAATGTTTTCGCAAGAATTAAAGCTAGGTTTTATAAGCTTAAAAACACTACTTTTCTTACAAAATCTATGTGGTCAGCAGACTTATCTGAATGTGATAAGCTTTTTGTTTATCTTCTGCCTAAATCTATGAGAGAGCTTGAAACAAAGGTGCTTGCAGACATGAAAAACGGCTCTTTAGTGATTTCCAATTCATTCTCGTTTAAAACAATTGAACCTATTGAGGTTATTGATGGTGGAGTTAGGGTTTATAGGATCGAGAAGTAAAATTTTTTCTACAAAAGATAAGAAAATAGTTTCACATTTTTTTTATGGATTTAAATTAACAGAAGTACGTTGCCGCCATTAATTCTTTTTCTTCTACTAGTGGCCATGCAAGGGCTTAATTGTTAAGGTACCTTATTACAAACCGGATGGAAACCACATCACGAGAAAAAGAATTAATGGTTTAAAGCCTACACAGTAACTTTATCCGAGCATCGTATGCACATTATTCCAAAGATAAAGAATTACGAGAAATTATAAAAAAATTGCCGAAAATGGAGGGCATAGATTAGGACACAAAGTTGCATGTTTATTACTGGCGTCAGGGCTGGTACCTTAAAAAATCTTAGGAAAATACCACCAAGACAGATTTTTACAAAAACCCTATAATTCTTTGATGGAAATGGACATAGCTAAAAAACTAATTATTAACTACCTTAAAACAATAGCCCATATAAAATTGAAATGGAAGTTTAAAGGGCAAATAATATCTCTTGGCGGATGCTTCGGAAAATCCTCAGCAGTAAATTTATTAGAATCAATTTTTTCTATTGAACACAAAACGTATACAACTTATCAAGGAGGAAAAGGATTAAACTCAGAGTCCGGCGTTGCCTTTGCAATACTAGATATTCACCCTGATCGATACCGGATGATTGACTGGGCAAGGTATTCTATGCAGGCTTTAGGAGGACTGTTCAAGAAATTTGAACACCAAGTGTTTATTATTGAACTAGGTGTAGATAAACCTAACGATCTTAAGTTTTTAACATCATTTATCAAACCAAACCTTGGAATACTACTTAATTCTAATAATACTCACTCAGTAAACTTTGAAGAACTTCAGAAATCTACAAACAAGACATTTGAAGAGCTTATAGCGTATGAGAACGGATATCTCTTTGAAACGGCACTTGATGCCATAGTGTACAACTTAGATGATCCGGAAGTTGTTAAACAAATTTCAAGATTTAAGGGCGAAACTAAAATTCCGTTTTCACTTACAAATAACCAAAGCATCATAAAATTCAAACCATCTTTGACAGGGACCGAAATAAAATTTAAGTATCTAGGCGAAAAATATTCTGTTACTTACCCTTCCCCACTTCTTGATGAATACCGCGAAACATTTGAAATGGTAATTAAAGTAGCCGAATTTTACGATTTGAAGGTGGGAAGCGTTGTAGAGGGCATCAAAAGCTATAAACTCCCTGCAAGTCGATGTACACTATTTGAGGGCATTAGGGGCTCATATATCGTCGACTCTTCATATAACTCATCCTACGTGCCTGCCACTTCTGCAATAAGACTAACCAAAGAGATTTCCAAAGGTAGAAAGATTGCTGTTTTAGGTGATATGCGAGAACTTGGTGTACTTTCTGAAAAAGAGCATAGAAAACTGGCCCACATAGCTGTTGAAAATTTAGATGTTGTACTTACAGTTGGTACGATGATGATGGAATATTTTAAGCCAGAATTTGAAGGTAAAATGAAACCTGAACAAAAAATTGTTTCATTTGAAACAACTAAAGAAGCACTCGAGTTCGTTTCAAAGAATAATTTTGAGTTTATACAAAAAAATGATGTTGTTTTAGTAAAAGGATCTCAAAATACTCTTTTGCTTGAAACAATTGTGGAAGCCTTGCTTCAGGACAAATCTAATATTTCAAAACTTGGAAGAAGAGGCAAAATGTATGATGCAGCTAGACAGGAGTTGTTGCGTTAATTAACCTAACCACTTTACATCCTCAACTTTATTCTCTTTATTCAAATACCTTGCCAAAACAAAGAAATAATCCGAAAGCCTATTTAGGAACCTACCTGCGGAAGGGTTTAAATTAGCTTCAACGCTAAAAAATGCCCTTTCGCATCTTCTTGCAATAGTTCGGCAAACGTGAGCATTTGAAGCTGAAACAGTACCTCCAGGAAGAATAAAGTTTTGTAGCGGATCGAGTGATTTATCCATCAAATCCATGCTTTCTTCGAGAGCAACTACATAAACTTCGTAGTCTTTTAGCTTTTCTTGATCTAATTCAGGATTAGCGACCTCTGAGCCGATTGTAAAAATATGGGATTGGACATCCTCTAGAAGCTTTTTTTGTGAATGATCAGGGGCAATACTACTCATTAAAACCCCAACAAAGCTATTTAGTTCATCTAAAGTTCCAAGAAGGCTAATCCTATCATCACTCTTCCCTACTCTTTTTCCATTAAAAAGTGACGTTTGACCTTTATCTCCTGTACGAGTGTATATTTTCATGATTTTATTGTATCAGTTATTTATCTTTTATAATCTCTAAAAAAAGAGTCTTTCTGATATTTCGCAATCATTTTGAATTACATTATTAAACAGACACTATCCAAACCTGGATACAGTTCTCGGATTAACAACATTTTCTGCACTCTCTTCGATAACTTTAAACCTGACCCCAAACTCCTTAAGCTGACTTTTTAATAATTCAATATCAAAAACAGACTTTCTCTCCATTTTTTTAACCTCCCATTTCAAATGCTCTACATGTTGCTGTAAAAGATGAACTTGCCTTTGCAAGAAATAATTCTCTTTCTTAAAGTTCAAAAGCTCCTCCTGCACTGACCTACGGATATTATGGCTAATCTCTTCTTTGACCTTATCACATTGCTCAGAATTTGATTTGTAGGCCTGCCGTATAAGTTCTATTTTTTCTCTTGCAAGCTCAAGTCGAAATTTATTGTCCAATTCGCTTAATTTTCTCTCAATTTCATACTTATCCATATTAACTAAGTATGAAGCAGTATCATTTTATAGAACGGATCTATATAAAATTTTAATTCAAAGGGGAAATTA
>JAYTAQ010000180.1:0-2502 GCA_043737415.1 bacterium | reverse complement strand
ATTGCCCGTGATTTGGCCAAATCGGGCATCCGGGTGATGACCATTGCGCCGGGCCTTTTCGAGACGCCTTTACTGGCTGGATTGTCCGAAGAAACCCGTCTTTCGCTGGGACAACAAGTGCCGTTTCCCTCACGCCTTGGCCGACCGGCCGAATACGGTATGCTGGCAAAAAGTATTGTGGAAAACCCAATGCTCAACGGCGAAGTAATCCGCCTCGACGGAGCCATTCGGATGGGGCCAAAGTAGTATACTTAGATAGTCATTGAGCAGTCGTTATTGTGGCGTGGGGAGATTATGAAACTGCCTGACTTTGAGTTATATAATTACATATGGTAGAGTAAGCCCATTCTATCACTATTTTATTTATCATTAAACTTTCTATTATTAATTTCAGCGGGGTAGATATACTCTCGTCAAATACATCCATCCTGCTGAAATTAAATCGGTATCAACAGTTTTATGAAGCATTTAAAAAAATAATAATGGACAAGCCAATATTGTTAACCGTAAAAAATCCCAATAATATAGTTACAATTGGAATGAATGCGTTTATAAAAATATTACATGGTTTGTTACCAAGCTATAATTCTCCATTCACAGCTAATGCACAAGCTCAGGTTGCCGATCAAGTCAGAGTTCTTTCAAAATATGGTGAAGATTTTCCCACTTATTCAGTTTCTATACCACCTGAACATTGGAGACGAGGAGGTGGATACCGGGATCAACTTTATGGGTCTTGTTCCATTGAATATAGACCTGATTTTAACGAGAAGCTCATTCACAGAATCGATGAAGATATATTCTGGAGCCTTCCTTACAAAGATTACTATGATTCAATTGCTCAGATAGATAGCCTGTCCAGATCTATTTATCTGGAGGATTGTATCTTTAAGAAAGTATTTCACATTAGCAATGTTGTTTCAAAATATGCTATTTCTATAAAAAATTGTCAGTTTACCACTGGAGCCTCTACAGTGTACGGATTATATGGATCAGTAAAAAATCTAAAAATCACAGCTTGTACTTTCTCTGAGATTACTTTATCTGGAATTTTTGATGTTCAAGATGATTTAGTTACTAAAGTTCCCGAGTTGTATATAAATAACTTAAACGCAGGTTGCCTTACAATTGAACACAGTTTAATAAAAAAATTGACCATAATAAATGAAGGTTATCTAATAAGAAAAATAAACATACTCTCCTCAGAAATTGAAGAGATTGTGTTGGAGGGGACAGGTTTTGAATACATTGAGATATCAAATGTCTCAGACATGAAGACCTTGAGTATAGAAATTGGTTGTAGAGATTTCTTCATTTCAAACATAAATATAGATAACGAAATGAGAATCAACAAGATAGGAATCAGGTGTGATAAGCATTTAAAATTTTCTAAAATTACGATATCTGATCTATCAGTTATTGAACTGAATGTCACTGGGTCAAATGAAAATAGAATACTGATCGAAAAAATTAGTGTAGATAGACTTCACTTTAATACATTTATAAATAGTTCCTATTTAACTCTAACCAATATTAAAATTAATACTTCTTTTAGAACACTCAATTCATATCTGGGCAAAGCAGAATTCTTTAACGTATCATTTAATGAAAAATTACAGATGTCTTTTTTGGGATCTAGTATTGGAGAAATAATACTTATAAACAGCATATTTCCTACTCACAATGACTCATACAACGAAATGAATTATGCACAAAAAAGAGAATTATTTAAACAACTAAAATTTGTCTCTGGAAAGAATGGCGACAAATTAAACGAGTTAATATTTATTAAAGAAGAGTTTGAGGCGCACAGAAAAAGTTTGAATAATTGGAGCGATTTTAAAGATAAGTCAATTTTATATTTAAATAAATACTCATCTGATTATGGTCAAAATTGGATAAGAGGAGCCGCCATAGTTATGACATTAACAGGCCCAATATCATTTGGATTATACTGTCAATCATTGGGCTTTGACTTTGGCAGTAATTTTATTACGTTCTTTGATTTATTATCGTACTATCCAGAGTTTTTAAATCCCCTCCATAAAGCAGACTTCATCAAAGATGAAATTACTAAGGCTTACAATGTTAATGTTTCGGGATGGTATCTTCTCTGTGATAACTTATCACGAATAGTTAATGGATATTTTATTTATCAAACAATTCAAGCGTTTAGAAAATTCGGCAAATCTTCTTCCTGACTCGACAACCAACAGCATTTCCTATCAATCCGGTCATTACTGGTGGCAACGTTTCGGGTGATTTACGGTTAATAATTCTAAACTTGCTTTAGTTCAAATGGTCAACCGTAGTGCTGCGCTAAAAAGGGCCGTTTCTGAACAACGTTATACAAGCCTTCCACAGCCAAACCATGCCTATTTTGACCAATCGGAGCTACTCCCGTTTCCCGTTTACTCGGATAACTCAACTGTATGTGTGTACACTCGTTCTACAAATTGAGCGTGTAAACCCCTGCTCAGTTTCGTTATGCCCTACATACAA
>JAYTAQ010000179.1:0-2509 GCA_043737415.1 bacterium | reverse complement strand
TCATTGGCAATCCTTAAAGGATGCAATGTGATATAACAAAGCTACAAACTTATTCTGAATTTTTTAATTCGGCTTCGCCTCATGCTTGAAGCCAATCCTTTCTTTTTTTCTTTTTAATACATTCCTCACCAGCCCCCTTCGCTCCCGTGTTGCACCAAAACATAACACGGTCGCTACACAGTAAGCCAACGGAGTAACATAATATACTCTTATAAGAATCATTCCAGAGAGAAGGAAACACCCTTTTTGCCCATACGATTTTTTCATTCAATAAAGAAGGAATGGTAGTGTAGAAAAAATCGTATGGGCAAAAAGGGTGACATTTGGAAGTGATTCGTTATAAGATATTTTTATGTTAAACCGCACCGGAATGAATTAAAAAGAAAAAGCCGGGCTTCTTACCTGACGGCGGTATAGTTCGGGACTATGGTGTGATGGGTTCAATTTTTTAGTATAATATTGTGGAAATCTGGTTAATATAGGGCAGCTACCCTGCTATATCTTTACAATTTAGACTACAAACATTATGGGCGATTCAAATAGCCATGTTCTTGAGGTGCTTTGTTCGTTAAAATTTGACCAACATCAAAATGATTGGGATAGTACCTATTATGGAAGATATCATGACCGACTTTTACCGTTAGGTTATACAGATAAGCAAGAAAAAAAGGAAGTGAAACTAAATCTGGATATGAAGTCTGGAAGCCCTCAAACAAATGTTCAACAAGGTGTAACAAGTTTTGTGTTTAAAAACAAAACTCTGAATACGGCTATAATGATAGGCCCGCATTTTGTTTCATTTCACAAGTTAGCCCCGTATAATACATGGAATAATTTAATCAAAGATGTGTTAGAGCCTTGTTTTACACTATACAAAGAAATGGGATTGGGAAAAGGTTTAGTAGAAGTTCAATGTACTTATATCAATAGTATGCAATTAGACGAGGGACAAAGAGGCGTGTTTGATAAATTCAATATTTTACAACCTCCTACTGGAGCACAAGAATCAAGTATTAATTTTCAGGGAAATTATGAACTACTTCCTAATACGAAAGCATTGATTAGGCTTAACTGGAATAAAATCCCACAAAACGGACAAAAGGGAATTTTCTTTGAATGTAGTACCTTTGTAAAGGCAGAGACTAATTCAGATTATTTAAAGTTGGCGCAACAGGCTCATGATTCAGCTAACTTATTCTATGCACAAATTAAAAAATAATATGTTTCTTACAGATATCCCGCAATTTGAAGAGCAGATGGCAATGACCGTTTGTTCGCAAGTTTGGCCTGTAAAAAAAAAGGCTATTCTCCCAGCGGATATGGTCTATACTATTCACGCATATGGTTTCAATATTGTAGACGATGAGCAGTATAGTGTATATGAAAACTTTGGGAATAATAATTTTAGTGCTCCATTAGACCAGATTAATTTGATTAATCTTGCAAATATTATTTTTGCAGGAAGTAAACCTTTAGGGATTAGAGAAACTGAAATCTTAAATAAGGCTTTTCGGAAATCTTTTAGCCAAGTGCCAACTAAACTTTAATGGAGTTTCCAGAAATTCAGTTTGAAAAGTTCTTGCCATTATACTACGATGATGTGACGAGAGATAGGATTAAGTCCGGACTAAGCGGCTTTTGCGCCGAAAGAGGTAAAGATTTTGAATACCCCAATTTTTATACAACCAATACACCCGACTATTTACTTCAGTCCGATATATTAAACTCTATACGGACAGTTGATTGGGACGGCACTAAAGGAGATTTTATTCCGATATTTTCAAGCGGAATGCTAATTTCTAATACTTGTGATGTGGCTCCAGATAATGTTAGAAATATAAATGAGAAACATGCCCTCATTGCTCCCATTCTTGAATTGTCTATCTTTTTCGACGAACTCAACACGAATGGGTACGATGAACCTCAGATTAAAGAATTGCATAGAAAGTTAAAAGAGCAAGCTCCGAGTAACGTTATTTATCTTCCACCAAATTTTATAAATGGGAAAGAATACATAGTGTTTCTCGATAAAATTAGTTGGATACCAATCAGTCAATTAACTGGCGGTTACGAAACAATTATAGACAATAGATTTATTGGTTTAACTAATTGGGCCTTTTATTTGTTTCTGTTTAAAGTTGCCTATCATTTCGCAAGATTAGGCGACAGCTATGATAGAAGAGCAAATTAATTCTGATATTTTAATTTGTTACCAACGAACTCGGCTTCGCCTCGTATTTCTCCTCTTTTTTTCTTTTTAATACATTCCTCACAAGCCCCCTTCGCTCCCGTGTTGCACCAAAACTTAACACGGTCGCTACACAATAAGCCAACGGAGTAACATATTGTACTCTTATAAGATACTTTTATATTAAACCACACCGGAATGAATTAAAAAGGAAAAGCCACATAATTGTGGCTTTTCCTTAAAACAAATTATATAATTTATTTAATTGACTCATACAGATCATTCCACTTCTTCTCTTCTGCTGTGTATTTTGCAATATCG
>JAYTAQ010000178.1:0-6278 GCA_043737415.1 bacterium | reverse complement strand
AGAGGATAGTTTTTTAAGGCAATTGGTTTTTAAGAATGCAAAGGAGAGGTTCGGCTATTTTACACCAGAACTTGAGGCTCGTTTAAATAATGAGCTTGAGGTGATACACGATAAGGGTTACGACGGATATTTCCTTGTTGTATGGGATATTGCTAATTGGGCGAGAACTCATGGAATCTCCGTAAACGCCAGAGGATCGGCTGCTGGATCTGCAGTTACCTACATCTTAGGGATTTCAACAGTCGACCCTATCAAGTGGAAGCTGTTTTTTGAACGGTTTTTGAACCCTGAGAGGCCTTCTTTCCCCGACATAGACCTTGATATCGCCGACAACCGTCGAGACGAGCTGATCCAGCACGTTAAGGATACTTATGGAAGCGATAATGTTTCAAACGTTGGGGCTTTGGGTAAACTAACCACAAAAGCCGCAATACGTGATGTTGGACGTGTTTTAGCCGTTGATTTGAAGATCATTGATAAGCTTTCTAAATTAATTCCTGTAAAATTTGGACGTGTAGCCAGCATTAGCGCATGCCTTTCCGATGATCTAGCAGGTAAGGAGATAAAGGTGATTGAGGAAAACCAGATGGCGGTTGATGAATTCCGTCGAATACTCAAAACAGAAGATGGAGAAAATGAGGCTCCAGTTCTTATTCCAGTAAAACAATGTAAACAGTGCTTCTCTATTTATTGGGGGAATGAATATACAGAATGCAAAAAATGTCATATCGAGCTAAAAACTGTACAGACAGTTTCTCCTAAGTTTGCAAAACTGTTGGAATATGTGCAAAAAGTTGAAGGAGGGATACGTCAGGTTTCTACACATGCCTGTGGATATTTGATAACTCCAAAAGCTGTTACTGATTATTGTCCGGTGCAGATTGAAACCGGAAGTGGTAAGCGCATTATTACTCAATTTGAGGGTAAATACCTAGAAGAAGTTGGATTAATGAAGTTCGACTTTTTAGGACTTACAAACCTCTCCATTATCGACAACGCCGTTAAATTCATTCGAGAGTTTAAGAACATTCCTTTTGATATTAATAAGATTCCCGAGGATAATAAAAAAACCTACGATTTGCTTAAAAGAGGCGATACTACCGCTGTTTTCCAGCTTGAGTCTCCCGGAATGCGTAAATATTTAAAGGAATTGCAACCGGAAAACCTCGAAGAAATTTCGGCGATGTGCGCCCTTTACCGACCGGGCCCGATACAGTTTATTCCTTCGTTTATCAACCGAAAATTTGGACGTGAAGAGGTAAAATATTTGATTCCTGAGATTGAAGAAATCATGAAGATCTCCTACGGTCTTCCGGTTTATCAGGAGCAGATTTTGCAGATCGCAAATAAAGTAGCTGGCTATTCGCTTGGTCAAGCTGACGTTCTCCGTCGTGCGATGGGCAAAAAAGACCCAGCAGTTATGGCTGCTGAGGAGCAGAAGTTCGTTGACGGAGTAATAAAAACCACAGGTCACAGCATTGAGATTGCAAAAAAGCTGTGGCAATACGCTATACCTTTCGCCGATTACGGTTTTAATAAATCACATACTGCTGCATACGGTTTGATCGCTTATCAAACGGCTTATTTAAAAGCTAACTTCCCTACTGAATTTGCAGCAGCTTTGATGCTTTCTGATATCGATAACCAGGAGAAACTGGTTCGTGATATTCTTGATGCTGAAAACCAGCACGTAAAAATCCTTCACCCTGATATTAATAAATCCGACACTTACTTTAAAATTGAAGAGGAAGGCATTATTCGTTTCGGTATCGGTGGGCTTAAGGGTGTTGGACTAAAGACAATTCTTTCACTTGTTGGTGAGAGAAGCAAAAATGGAGACTTCCGTTCACTTGATGATCTTTGCGAACGAATAACACATCGCGAGGTTTCAAAAGGCTCAGTAGAGGCTTTAATTAAAATTGGAGCAATGGATGCATGGGGAACTAGATCTGGCTTACTGCAGATCTTTGAAGATATTTATATTAGATGTCAAAAACTTAAATCGTCAGCTTCGGCAGGTTTTATGGATATGTTTGGAGGAGCAAAGGGCGAAGAGGAAATTGCAAAAACTGTCACAAAAATCCCTCCAATTGTTGAAGTAGCAGACATCCAAAAAATCCAGTGGGAAAAAGAAATTCTTGGAGTTCCCCTGACACCAAGTCTTTTAAGCAAGGTCACACCGTTTATAGAGTCTAAGAAATACATACTTTTAGGAGATATTGTTGAGCAGAAGGAAGAAGAAACTATTCGAATTTTCGGTCAAATCCAGTCAATCAAAGTAATACAAACAAAAAAAGGTGATAATATGAGTTTTATTGACCTTATCGATGTCACAGGGAAGATATCAGTAACACTTTTTCCAAAACTTCATGAGAAAGTTTCTCCAACTTACGCAATCGGTGATTATCTTTCTGTAAAGGGTAAAACCCAGATGCGAAACGATGAAATGCAGCTTTTAGCCAATGAAATTAAAGCTATAAAAGAGGACGAACTTTTAAAGAAATGGGAAAGCTGGAGTAAAAATCACGGCTCAGAAATAACTGAGTTCGAAGAAAAAGAAGCAGCAAAAAAAACAGAACGATTGATAAAATCTGCGGGAGAAGTCCCTACCCTAGCCCCAAGTAATGAAGCAGAAGAGGTTGTTGCTAAGGCACAAATCGTTGAAGAACCAAAAACTGAATATAAAGCTGAGGTAGTTGTGAGTACTTTTAGTGATCAAGAGCAAATAGATATGACAAGAATAATAGAAATTTACGTTAAAAAAGACACAGTTATTGAGGATCTTAAGAAATTAAGCGAGATATTGAAGCAAAACCTGACAAACGAAGGCCATGAAGTTTACATTCATATTCCTAATCACGAAACAGTACGTCGAATCAAACTTGAAGGCAAATATGATAATTCAGTAAAAGATTTACAGATGGAGATTATCGAAAGGATACAGAGCTGATTTCCCAAACTAGACTAAGTTTAATATTAAATAAACTTTAATCTATATTTAGGTTATTTGAATCATATCCTAAAACAATATTTATAAGTTCTATAGTCATTCAACAACTTACAGTATAATCCATAAATGAAAATCGACCCGGCCTTAGAATTTAACCCGAAGTTTGAAAAGGCTTTTGACTTGCTAAATTTTTCTAATAAGCATCTTTTTATAACTGGAAAAGCTGGTACTGGTAAGTCCACTTTGCTTAACTACTTTCGTAAGCATACTGAGAGAAAACACGTTGTACTAGCTCCAACCGGTGTAGCTGCAGTGAACGTTGAAGGTGAAACAATTCACTCTTTTTTTTCTATTGCTCCTGGTATAAACCCTCAACAGGCTCGAGAAGAAGGTCAGGAGAGGAAAAAAGTCGATGTCTTCAAAAAACTTGAGATGATTATCATTGATGAAGTATCAATGGTACGGGCAGATCTGCTTGATTCGATCGACCAGTTTTTAAGGGGAGCCAGAAGAAATGAAATCCCTTTTGGAGGTCTTCAAATGATTTTGATTGGAGATCTATATCAACTTCCTCCTGTTGTAACGACAGAAGAGCGTGATTTGTACAGACAATTGTATCAATCACCTTATTTCTTTCACTCCAATGTAATGAGAGAGGTTTTCACAGGAATGTTTGATAATTTTGATTTCGTTGAGCTTGATCATATTTATAGACAAACTAATCCTGAATTTATAGAGATTTTAAATAATATCCGCACTAAAACAGTTTCAACACAACATATCGACATATTAAACAAAAGAAATAAGGCTGGAGAGGCTCATGAAAACTACATATATCTTGTTGCAACAAACAAGCAGGCAGATGAAATAAATAGTGTACACATTAAAAAGCTTAAAGGTAAAGAATTTGGATTTACTGGAGACATTTCTGGCGAGTATGAGACAAAAAACCTTCCAGCCGAAAAAGAGTTACTACTCAAAGTCGGAGCTCGAGTAATGTTTCTTAAAAACGACAAAGAAGGTCGCTGGATCAATGGAACTCTTGGCACAATAATGAAGATTGAGGACGACTTTGGCGAACCAGAAGTTGATGTGGAAATCGATGGAGGCAAAAAAGTAGTAGTAACTCCAGTAAAATGGGAAAACTACAGGTCAACATTTAATCCCGAGAAAAAAGTAATAGAAAAGCAGGAAATTGGTAAATTCACTCAATTACCACTCCGTCTTGCCTGGGCGATCACTATACACAAAAGCCAGGGTAAAACATTCGATAAAGTAGTGATAGACCTAGGATTTGGCGCCTTTGCCCACGGCCAGACTTACGTGGCCCTCAGCCGATGCAGAAGCCTCGAAGGGCTTATCCTAAAGCAGCCAATCAAACATTCAGACATTATTATGGATGATAAAATTAATATGTTCGTCAATTATTTGAATCAAAATTATAGAGATAATGCCGATTAACCGCTGAGTGTTTGCTAATTACTAATTTCGTGGTTATAATTCGACGTATTGATCGCTAACTAAGGGATTATTTTAACATTCTCATTATCGCGCTAGATACAAAATATGCGCCTGTAGCTCAGCTGGATAGAGCACCTGTCTTCGGAACAGGGTGTCGGGAGTTCGAATCTCTCCGGGCGCGCCACGTCAAACGTAGCTTTGCCTTATTGAATGCCAATCGTATTCATTTATAAATCTCAAATCAATTAGGCCGTATATTTTCATTTTAAAATCTTCTATAACCATATATGGAGAAAATTATACAAATCTATGGAACCAATTCCTGCAGCGACTGTATTCGATCAAAGTACTTCCTTGAGTCACACAAAATCCCGTATACATTTATAGATATTACAGGTAATGACGAGGCTATAGAATTCGTTCTTAAAACTAATGATGGCATGCAAAGCATTCCAGTAATTGTGCTTCCTGACGGCTCAACACTCACAGAACCAACAAATCAAGAGTTGGCGAAGTCTTTAGGATTATAAAAAGTCATACCCAAGTCGAATCAGTTTTGTTTCATATATAAATTATGAGTTTAAGGCTTCATAACCACAAAAATACTTGATATCCTCTTGTTTTTTTTTTGAATAAGACTACACTCACTCAATTGTCCTATGATGAAAAAAAGAGTTGGTGTAATAAATAGTGGTGGAGATTGCCCAGGATTAAACACAGTAATCGACGCTATCGTAAAAAGTTTAGGTAATGATTACGAGGTTTTAGGCTTTTTCAAAGGCTTTGAAGGTCTTCTAGATAATGACTACATTATCCTTGATAGAAATTATACCAGCGAGCACAGATGGATTGGTGGAACTTTTTTAAAAAGTGTGAACAAAGGACATTTTCCAGGCAAACTTGGACATGGTCAAACTACTAAAGCTGAAGACGATGTTATTAAGCAGGCTTTTGTTAACTACAACGCTTTAAACCTTGAAGGTTTATTTATAATAGGAGGAGACGGCACTTTATCGATGGCAAGCAGCTTGATGGAGTACGGTTTTAAGGTTATCGGTGTCCCAAAGAGCATTGATAATGATTTAATGTTCACAGATTTTACATTTGGTTTCCACACAGCGATTGAGGTAGCTAGCGACGCTCTTGATAAACTTCACACTACTGCTACAAGTCATGACAGAGTTATGATCCTTGAGGTTATGGGAAGAGATGCCGGATGGATCGGCCTTTACAGCGGTATTGCTGGAGGGGCAAATATGATCCTTATACCTGAAATTCCTTTTAAATATGAAAACATTCTTGAATTTATCCTCAAAAGAAGAAGATTTAAGCGAATGAGCACAGTTATTGTTGTTTCTGAAGGAGCTGTGCCTTTGGATGGTGAGGTGACGCTGAAGAATAATGGAGGTCAATCAAGCGAAGTCCTTCTTGGAGGCGTTTCTGAGCAAATTGCTAGATATTTGAACCAAAATGAAGATATTGAAGCTAGAGCAACAGTACTTGGACATTTACAAAGAGGTGGAAGCCCAAACAGTTTCGATAGAATTTTAAGCACTCTTTACGGTGCTGAATCGGCAAATCTATTTAAAGATAGGAAATTTGGTAAAATGGTTGCTTACAAAAACAATGAGATCATTGAAGTTGAAATCGCAGACGCTGTTAAGCACTTAAAGAATGTTGATCCTAAAAGCCAGATTATTAATGAAGCACGTAGCGTTGGGATTGACTTCGGAGACTAAGAACACACTTTATGAAGGCAAACCCTATATAATTTATTGTGAATCAAAACTGATTCGACTTGGGTATGACTTTTTATAATCCTAAAGACTTCGCCAACTCTTGATTTGTTGGTTCTGTGAGTGTTGAG
>JAYTAQ010000177.1:0-2511 GCA_043737415.1 bacterium | reverse complement strand
TGAACTCGTTGCTCACTTGAGCCGTGTGTCCATGTTTCTGGGTTGATTTGACCATTTACTTTAGTCTGTATTCTGTCGTCTCCAACTGCCGCAGCAGCATCAATTGCTTCATTTATTTCGTCGTTCTCAAAAACATTGGCATTTTTGATTGAGCTTGCCCAGAGTCCTGCAAAACAATCTGCCTGAAGCTCTATTTTGATCGATATTTCATTCTGATCTTGTCCTGTAAGCTTATCGGTAATCCCTAGTTGATTTTGTACATGATGTCCTACCTCATGGGATATTACGTATGCTTCGGCGACATCGCCACCTTTTGCACCAAACCTCTTGGTTAACTCATCAAAGAAAGTCTCATCAATATAAATCGTCTCATCAGCAGGGCAATAATGTGGTCCAACGTCAGATGCTGCATTTCCACAGCTTGATTGTGTTGCGGAGCGAAAAAGTACCAGTTTTGGCTCATTATAATTTTTATTTAACTTACTAAAAGTGTTTTTCCACATGTCATTATTTGACCCAAGCACAGTTGAGGCAAAAACCTCATAACTATCCTCACCTTCAAAATCTTTGGCATTAACATTGCTTTGTTGTTGTATTTGTACGCCTTGGAGTTGATCTAGTTGTTGAAGAGTATCAGACACACTTCCACCGGAAAGCAAATTGAATGCGATAATTACGATGGTCACCGTCAAACCAATCCCACCTGTTGCAATAGGTAATACCCCACGACGATCCTCCACGTTTCCCCTACTCCCAAGATTTCCCCAATTTGCCATAAGATATTGTAGTAGTAGAAGGTGTCAGTGAAGATTAATAATAATAATTAAATTTTGGCTAAATCAACGTTATAGCCGAGCATTACCAATCCAGAATTTTCTGGCATTATAGCTTGTAAATTTGCATAAACATACTTCTCAATACCGTCTAGTTCTTCTGGATCATATGGTTCGCCCCATTTAACAATACCTCCAATTGCCCCAAGCGGAATACCTACCGGAGTCGATAAATAAACGGGCATTCGTGAGCGGGCTTTAGTTACATCTAATAAACTACCAGTATCGAAGTAGATTTGATTAGAACAAACAACTACGCCCTGATTAAGACTCAATTTATACCCTTGTTTACCTTCGTCTAGATCGTGCTTTGTATTTGGTACTATCGTGTGAATACGCCCAGCCACGATTAATTTTATGTGAGCTAAAGGGGGCTGTAACGTAAGTCCGCCAATATACTCAACCAAAACAACATCGCCGACTCTATAATTTAAAAGTTTATTAGTATCAAAACCTGGTAGATTATGGATGGGCATTGTGCCTATTTCGCTGCCGCTATACTCTAAGAGCTCAATAAGTCCTCCTGTTGAGCTTCCTTCAGGTAATCTTACACCATTTAGTAAGCTTGGAGCTACAACACGGGCAGCTTCTATACGAAGACTTTCTAGGTCACTAAAGGGCAATGTTCTTTGTTCCGCTACTCGTGACAGTAACTCTGGGGTTAAATTCATAGTCAGATTATACTATAAACATTACATCCTTGAAATGAACGCTAAATAGTAAGTATTAATAGCTTTAAAACACTAAAGCACTTAATCTATTAAAAGGATTAGGACTTTTTCAAAAATCTATAGTAATAATTTATACCTTACTTTATTACTCTAAATTTTCTCTTAATCAATAAAAGCGTACATATAATTAGCACAACCAGCACGAAAGAGGTGAAGCAAAGAGTATAATTTTCTATTTGAGATGTTTGTTCTATAGTTCTTTTTGTTCTCTCGAGCTTTTCAATGCGGAAATTACCAGCATTGTCGATTGCTTTTACATAAATATCACTTTCAAGACTTTGATCGTTTACTAAGTAAGGGCTGTTGGCTTCTACCCATTTTAGATGGTTAATGTCACTATCCTTGGTCTCAGCGATTTCGTAACGGCTAATCCCTGACCCTTTGTCGTGAGCATTAAACACCAATGTGTGTTTTCCTTCATTGATATTTGGATCATTTGTAATATAAAGTTTAAAAGATTCAGGCTTTTCAAAATCAGATAGAGGCGGTGTGGGCGAAATGACATCATCCTCAATTCCAATAACGGCTTCGGTTGTGGTGATTGTTGTAGAATCGTTTATAGTTATTACCGATGTTAATGTTCCTTTTTTATCATTAAGCAGAAGATTACTGTTTTTAAGTATTAAGCTTAAAACACCAGTTCTTGTCCCTTTGATAGATAAAGAAAAAATTTGAGCATTACTTCCAGAGTAGCCTCCCGGTATAATTCCAGAGTAACGAATTGTACCTCTTCCATTTCCTATATTAGTAATAAATGGTTTTTCAACCCATAAGGAGATAATTGAGCTGTTTATTTTGATTTCAGATATTTCAGCAAGACTATTATTATACTCAAGAATTCCTTCAGCGGCATTGATTGATTCGCCTTTAGTATCAAGTATTATGCTCACATTAAATATTTCATTTATATGTTTAACCTCAGGAGAATTGACTGAAAGCGTTGCTGC
>JAYTAQ010000176.1:0-6283 GCA_043737415.1 bacterium | reverse complement strand
ACAGCTGATTGATCTCGAAGGAGTTTCGCCTCCTCACCAATATAATATCTAGTTGATTTCCCACTACCAACAGGAATTAGATTGAAGCCATTTTTGATTATATTTGCTGAAAGAGTACTTACCTGGTTAAGAAGTTTTCTCAAATCTTCACTAGAGGTTATCTCTGGTGAGATTATTTGAGCAACATACCTACGAGAAGCTGGTCTTGTGAGACTTTTAAAAGTATCAAGAACTTTCTGCCATTTGGTTGGTGCTTTAGTCATTTCTGTTGAAACCAATAATTTTGATTTAATTTGAGGATTTACTCTAGTTTGTTGAACTGGTTTGCGTTTAACCAAGTCTTTATAATCAGAAATTTCTTTATCAAACTCATCGGCAGGTACGGCGAGCCAATATCCAGATCGTAATTTTCTGTTCTGCATAGTTGTAGATTTAAAGGTTAATTTTTCCATTAAGTTGCCTTTAAATGCATCTCTGAAATAATTGACAAGTCTATCGCGTTCATAATCAGGAATGTCTAAAATAATTAAACCATCAGCAAGTATAGAAGTAACAAAATCTTTAAAGGTTAAAGGATTTTCTTCGGAACTAAGTTTTAATAATTGATAAATATGAATTCGCAAATCACTATATTCTCGGTTTTTGACTAGATCCTCTATCTCTTCAATTGTATATTTTTGAAGTTCAGGCGAAACAGAGGATTCTTCTTCGGATTGAGGTTCTACTATTATTGGTATTTCTCTACCTTGTACATTTACGTTGTGATCACCATTAGACTGCACAGCCCAAGGTTCTAAAGCCTCATTTAAGGACTGCACAAATGCTTTTTGGTATTTAGCAAAATCTTCAGGTATAAATCTGCCATGCAGATACCTTGCGACTGCAAATTGGTATCTTACATAAACCTCTAAGGCAATTAAAATAGGTGTTTTAAATCGATCAAAAGCTTCAGCCGCCATTACCTCATCCTGAATTCTCATAAAGTCTAATGCAGAGGGTTCATTAGGTGATGCTAGCAGTCTGTCTGCCCTTGTTTTTGCAATGTGGAAATCTAGAGCAATCTGAATAACTTGAGGAAAAGTCATCGCTGCACCTATTGGTACCTTTATTGCATCTATTAATTCTGGAGTAATTGATATAGGTTGGTCAAATATATTCAGAACATGACTCGTTAGGGGCAAAATAGCTTCTTGAGCTTGAGCTCTCAAATCATCATCATCAATCAAGTTTGGCAATAATTCTGTTCCGGTAATAAATTGACTTGGCTTATGAATCAAATCATCCCTTGCTGAAAATATTGCTCGCTCTAATCCATCTGGATTTGAAGGATTTGCTCCTAAATTACCAATAACTTTTGGTAATTTTAAATCATTTATTGGTTCCTCTGACATAGTATATGTGTATTTAAGTTATTGGTTTATTAAAAGATAATTAGGTATGTATTAAATTCTATATTCATACAATGGTCTATAGTAGAACTAAGAAGTATTATAACAGAAAAGTACTTATTATTGTTAAATCTATAATATTTATAACAATTGTTTCTTTCACAAACATTGCTAGAATGAGACATGCTTGAGCTGCCATACAAGGAAGATTTCCTGCTAGAAATTCAGAACAACAATTATAGTCCAGAGACTGTTTATAATTATCGTAGAGATTTAACTGTTTTTGAGGCATTCATGAATATTCAGAATATTGATTTCACATCGGTCTCTAAGAGATTCTTGACACTCTATAAAGGTTTTTTACAAGCACCTACTTATCTTGAGCAAATTTTAAGTTTGTGGGATAAATCAAAAGGCACTCTCGAAAAATTTGATGCAGATCGGCTTGAAGCCATTTATAAAAGATTTTCAGTTGAGCATTCTAGACGTGAAGAGAATATTTCTCTTTCAGCAAGGACAGTTAACAGAATGCTTTCAGCATTACGTACATATTTAAAGTACCTAAGCGAGTTTGATCTAATGGAAAAAATGCCTATTAGTTCAGACAGTATAAAGTTAATTAAAACTGAGAAAAAAAAGAAGCAGGTTGCTGATTTAGGCGAGTTAGTAAAGTTAATAGAGTATCCTAGCGAATTCGAAACAGATGTGCTAATCGCATCTAGAAACCGCGCTGTAATGGAACTTCTCTTTTCTAGTGGGTTACGTATCTCTGAGTTAGTGAAATTAAATAAACAGGATCTAAATACTGATGGAAAGATCTACATTATGGGTAAAGGAAAGAAGCAGAGATTTATTTATATAACTCCGAGAGCACTCCATCATATCTACGAATACTTAAATCTCCGTAAAGATGACAGTCCGGCTTTATTTGTTCCAACTAGAGGTGGCCGTCATGGTTCGGTGAATAGAAGAATCTCTCCCAATTATGTTCAGGAAAGAATCTCATATTACCGCAAAGCACTTGGGATTGTTGTTCCAACTTCGCCCCACTCCTTTAGACACGGATTTGCTACCTATATGGTTGAAGAAGGTGCTAGTCCTGCCGCTATTCAAATACTGCTCGGTCATGAATCATTGCAAACTACTGATCGGTACGTGCACGCCAGCGACCGTTTTGCTGAGGAAACTCATAAGAAGTTTCATCCTTTGTATAAAGATGAATAAAATTAGGAGAAGGCTCGTTATAACGAGCCTTCTGAGTTTTAGTAACAGTCTTACTTCAGCATGTTTATCGCCTCTTCGATAGAAACAATCTTAGCTTCGCTTTCGTTTCTTCGTTTGATTTCAACACCGCCGTTTTGAAGACTCCTATCTGTTAAAACTATTCTAAACGGTATACCGATCAAATCTGCATCGGCAAACTTTGCACCAGCACTTGTTTCAAGTCGGTCATCCCAGAGGACTTCTTTGCCAATAGCCTCGATTTGTCTTATTAGGTCCACTGTTGCTTCGTTTTGGCTATCACCAAGAGTTACAAGATGGACGTCGTATGGCGCTATTGAATCCGGCCATATAATTCCACGTTCATCGCTATGTATCTCAGCAACTGTAGCAAGAGTTCTCCCTACCCCAATTCCATAGCAACCCATATAATATGGTTTCTCTTTTCCATCAGAATCAATATATGTTGCGTTTTTCATTTTTGAGGAGTAGTGGTAACCTAATTGAAATATATTTCCAACTTCTACTCCTTTTTTCTCTACTAATTTCTGTTTGCCGTCTTCTGTTAGATATCCCTCTTTAGCTAAAGCTATATCATCAATTATTTCACATTCGAAATCTTTTCCATAATTAACATTTTGTATATCTGTTAAATCTTCTTTCTGACCCCCGATGAAGTTTCTAACTGATTTTAAGGAAATATCTCCAACATATTTAACTCCTTTATGTCCCCATGAATGTACAAAACCAGGTTTACTACCGAAAGATGCCAAGTCTTCAGCAGTAGCATCCTGTAATTGCTCAACTGCGTTAAGAACGTGTTCTAACTTGGTTTTATTTACTTCTAGGTCACCTCTAAGCACAACGATTATAATCTCGCCTGAAATTCTATTTTTATATACTACATTTTTAATAAATCTGGATTTTGGCAAACTATAATGTTTTTCATTATCCTCCATTGTTTTCACCCATTGTGGCTGTGCAATAGTTTCTAAACTTTTTACTTCTTCATTCGAGTTGATTTCTTCCCTCTTAAATGTTGCTACATCCTCGTGAGCGATATATGACCCATCTTCGCTTTCTAAATACCTACTTTCCCCTGCTTCACAATCAACAATAAATTCATGACAATATTCCCCTCCAATGTATCCGTTATCTGCCAGCACAGCTTTTGTTGAGAGTCCCAATTTATTATAAATCGATGTATAGGCATCCCACATTTGTTTATATACGATTTGGAATTCTTCGTTTGATCTATCAAAGGAATATGCGTCTTTCATAAGGAATTCCCGTGCTCTTAGCAGTCCACCTCTAGCTCTTAGTTCATCTCTGAATTTATCTGAGAACTGATAAATATTCAATGGTAGATCTTTGTAGGTGAGTCTAAACTTTCTTACTACATCTACAAACATCTCCTCAGCAGTACCACCTAAAGCAAATTTTGCTCCCCGTCTGTCCTCAATTCTCATTAATTCAAAACCAGTCGTATTCGTTCTGTTGGTTTCTTCCCAAAGCTCTAATGGATGAAGTACAGGGCTGATCATTTTTTGAGCTCCTGCATTATCCATTTCCTCTTGTATAATTGCTACAATTTTATCTCGAACTCTCATTCCTAATGGGAGCAAAAAATACCTTCCAGCCGAACTTTCTCTAATGAAACCAGCTTGAAGTAATAATTTATGTGATGTTAAAGTAGCTTCTTTTGGTGCTTCTCTAACTGTTTTCCCAAATAATTTCGAATATCTTTGCATTGTTTTTTTTGTTTTATTTAAATAAAAAAAGCCCCGTCCCTAATCCATAAAAATACATAAAGTATCTATAGATTAAGGACGAAGCATCATTCCACGTCAAACGTGGCTTAGCGCGTGTTACCACCTTAAATTCGTTGTGTTATTACTAACGCAGCCTTTTTAGCAAACAAATTAACCTTTTTGTTAGCATCCTTTTTTACGGTAAGGTTTCCGTCATCCTTTTCAGGAGCCGCTCAAGGGTAGGTTCGTCATGGATGACTACTATTCCCTATCAATGCATTTACACCGTATTGTACATATATACTGTAGTTAGTGTCAATAAAAAATGATGACTTAATTCACTTCTCATGGTATTATTCAGAGCTGGTAGTGAAAACTATAAATCAGCATTAATGGTGATAGTAGCTCAGTTGGTTAGAGCGCCTCCCTGTGGAGGAGGAGGTCGCGGGTTCGAGTCCCGTCTTTCACCCCATTCTAGACTCTTAGCTGTTTTGAAGATCGAATCGAACGGCTTTTGTAGATCGTACAGCAGTTTTCCGTCACTCATATACAGGTTCTGAAGTGTTAATTGTATTATTTCCCTTTTTTCGTCAGGTTCAGAACCCGTGAATATCTCAAAACTTCGAGAAGCCAGTTCCAATAAGTAAGAAGCGGTTATGTAGTACTCTTCATCAGCCTTGTTTAACCTAGATAATTTTTCCTTATATTCAGCTTGCTCTTTTCTGAATCGTTTACGTAAATTGTCATATACCTCCTGAGTAATTCTGCCATCTAGCTTATCTATGTAAGAATCTTCAATTCTTTTTTCACGTTTTTGAATTTCAATATTGAAGGAATTGAACATTTCTTCGTTAAAATTTACTTTGCCCTCATGTGATTCCCGAAGTACTTTTACCATATGGTTTAAATCATCATCTGGCACTTTCATATGTTTGTAAATTTCGGCAAATTGTTTTGTTAGCTCTTTTTCCTCAATCGATTGACATTTATGTTTGCCTTTAGCACCTGTACATTTGTAATAAACCCAACTGTTAATATTGCCGTTCTTTTGGGTTTTAACCTTCTTATCAGGTGTAATCGAACATCCACACTCCTTACAGTATATAAGCCCTCCGTAGATTCCGTTTTTGCCCTTTAATTTACCTTTCTTTTCAGTGGGCTTCCTTCCATTGCGTACGTTTTCGGCTATTCCCCATATTTCTTTGGTTACAATACGCTCATATTTGTGTGGTAATAATTCGCCTTCGTATTCTCGAAAACCCATATAGAAAGGGTTTTTAATAGTCTTCTCTACTTTGCTTTTGTGAAATTTCAGCTTGTAATCTTCTTCTATTTTGATAGAGATTTGAAGGTATGAATAAGCACCAGATGTATACAGATCAAATATCTTTTTTACTATGCCAGACTCAAAAGGTTTTGTTCTTGCAGAGGCTTTCTTCTGGTCATCTTTGTAGTTTTCGTAACCAAATGGGGCTCTTCCATATATTTCTTGGTTCTTTAACTTACTCATATATGTGTTATGAGTGTCTTCCTGACAACGGTTTATATGCTGTTTAGCAAGGAATACCTTTAAATCCCAGTCTTGAATATCGCGTCCAAAGCTTTTAGAAGTTAAGATTAATCTATCGCTAACAAAGTGCAGTTCTTTCCCAAATTCATTCCTCAGATTATCCATTTCTACCGCATCACGGTAGTTTCTGGTTAACCTATCTACTCGAAAACAGATTATTGCTTTTACGTCTGTATTATCTTTCGTAAATTGCACCATTTCATCAAACTTTCTTCTCAGTTTTCCGCTTGCTGTTTCTTGGAATATAAATTCATGTTCTTGTGTGACTACAAAGCCGTTATCGAGAGCGTATTGCCTTAGTTGAGGTAGTTGTATCTCTTCGATAGATAGACCTGTTCTCTGCTGTTCTGGCG
>JAYTAQ010000175.1:0-6324 GCA_043737415.1 bacterium | reverse complement strand
TTAGAATATTCTACTATGAGTATATGGATGATTTAATAATGGTAAACGAACAAAAAGCCAAGTCTCTAATTAGATTTAACTTTATAATGGGCGTCTTTCACCTTCTCCAAGGGATATTAATGATATTATTAAGCAATAAATTCACCCTTCCTGTTTTCACTAACTTCCTTAATTATAATCCTGACACAAAATCAGGAATACCTGAACAGATAAAATTATTTGATGTTCGGATCGGATATGCTTTAGCAATTTTTTTATTTATGTCAGCCTTGGCTCACTTCATACTTGTAATGCCTGGTGTTAGGAAATGGTATATCAACGGCTTAAATAACCATAGAAACTATGCAAGATGGATTGAATATTCTTTGAGCTCATCAGTGATGATTGTGATAATTGCAATGCTTTGCGGAATCTACGATATCGGAGCATTGATAGCATTATTCGGACTAAATGCTCTAATGAATCTTTTCGGTCTTTTAATGGAGAGAAATTATTCAAAATATAAAGAAACAGACTGGCTTTCATTCATCTTTGGTTGCATAGCCGGAATTATTCCGTGGATTGTAATTACTATTTATTTCCTTGGTGCTGCTAGAAATGCAGATGGCGTGATTCCAGGCTTTGTTTATGCTATTTTGATCTCATTATTTACCACCTTTAATGTTTTTGCTATCAATATGTACCTTCAATACAAAAAAGTTGGGAAATGGAAAAATTATGTGTACGGTGAGGTGGTTTTTATCATCTTATCTCTTTTTGCGAAGTCACTGCTTGCCTGGCAGGTGTTTTCAGGAACTTTGAGATAGTGTTAACTTTAGTGATCTAAAGACTAAATTTACAATATTGATCAACTATATTGATCGTCTATTCCAAATCCATCTAAGATTTTGTCAATATATTTCTGAATTCTTGCATCACGAGTTTTGGATTGTTTTGCTGCGGAGAAATAAAGAACGTAGCCTCTTTGTCTTCCAGGCGTCAAAGCTTCGAAAGCATTTTTCAATTGTGGATTTTCCTCTAATTGAGTTTTGAATTCTTCAGGAATTATAAACTCTATAGATTTTTTGAACTCTATTTTTAATCCTGATTTTTCTACTTCAATTGCTTCATTGATATATGATTGCAAGACTGTCTCCATATCAATTATTTTCTGAACACTTGTGAATCGAATCTGGCGTGCTGACTGAACATTCTGAGTTTGTTGGACCAAGATATTTTTTGGATCTTTTAACAAAGCACCTTTGAACAATAGATATGCACAATATTCTTTAAAAACATGGATTAAAACGATGTTACCACCATTAAATGTATAAGCAGGACACCCCCATTTTAGTACTTCAGTTAACTGGCAATCAAGTGCGATTGATCGTAATTTAATAATTGCTTCCTGCCACTTACCTGATTTATTAAAATAGAAATCAACTTTAGGGTTCATCTTGTTATTGATTTGTGATTAAAATATATTACAGATAGTACCTCAAATATAGAATTCCAAAAGTAATAAGACCATTAAGTATTACTAGCGGAAAGCCTACTTTAAGATATTCCAAAAACTTCACATGCATATGCTCCTTTTCCGCTTGTCCAAACGCAACTACATTACAGGCAGCACCAATAACCGAACCTGAACCACCTATAGATGTACCTAGGTTTAATGCCCACCAAAGTGGATATACATACACACCTGAGGCTTCTATAGCCTTGATACTGCCAACCATAGCGATATTATATGGCACGTTATCTATGAACACAGAAAGTACACATGAGCCTAAAGTGATCAGAAACAATAAGGCAATCTTCTCTCCTCCAGTAAGCTGTACAATCACTTCTCCCAACTTAGCAATCGTGCCTGTATGTTCTAACGCACCAATAACAACAAATAATCCCATAAAGAAGAAAATAATCTCCCAATCAACAAGATTCTGGAAAACATGTTTAGGTTCAATATTGAAAATTAACATACAGATAAAGCTTGATCCGAATAATATAGAAGCGTTATCAAGTGATATTCCAGTAAGAGAATGAATCAACTCTTTTAATACAAGAACAAGGATTGTAAGTATCAATATTGGAATACCGATATAAAGTATTCTTCTATCCTTTAAAGAAGCTGCTGGATTGTATGTTTCAACAACAGCCGGATCTACTATCACTGCTTTCATCTGCTTCCTAAATACGAAAACTGTATACAATGTTGTAACTACAGATAACAATATAACTATCAAACCAGAATTTGAAAGCACTTCCATAAATTTCAAACCAACTTCTTTAGATTGATAATATGTTGTTGGATCAGATATAGGAGTTGCTGCTCCACCAATATTTGCCATTGTGACAACTATAAAAAGGAAAGGTAGATGTGGAAGCTTTAACTGGCGCACAAGAACAAGAATAATTGGGGTAAGGATAAGGATAGTAGGAATATTTGAAATAAATATTGTAAGAGTTAAAGACAAATATCCCATCACGATAAGGAGTTTAGTAGGATTACCTTTAACTTTTTTGACTAGCCAAATCGATACTGCTTCAAAAGCACCGGATTCACGTACAATACCTATCAAAATCATCATTCCAATGACAAAGCCCAATACGTCAAGATTTTTTGTGACGAACTCAAGTGCGCCCTCTTGAGAAGTTAAATATTTAGAGTTAAAAATTTGAACAACGATTAAAAAAACTGCTGCAAGTGCTGTAACAATCACTTTGTTAACCTTTTCTGTAATAAGAAAGAAGTAAACAACAAACAACACTACTATTGATAAAATTGATGCCATAGTATAAATCTATACATTGATTATATATCTCATTCCTCACCATTACAAATAACTATTCGCCAATCATACCTTCGTAAATTGCTTTTTTAACTTCTGTTCTTGTAACGACACCTAACAGCTTTCCGTTTTCTATAACCGGGACAATATATAAATGGTTCTTCAATAACTCTGCCATCACAGCTAAAATATTGGTGTTTAAGTCAGCTCGTAAAAAATCCTTATGCATTATTTCATCAACTGTTTTCATTTTTACTTCGTTACAAATTCTATGAAAAAAACCTTTGCTATACATAGCCAAGGCCATCTCAACATTACTTTCAAATTCAGCAGGAACGATATCTTCAGCAATATCCTGAATAGAAATTACGCCAACAACTTCATCGTTATCACCGACTATTATAGCCGCATTGCTTTCAACCTCAATTAGTATTTTTAATGCATCACCTACGAGTGTACCTGAACGTACAATCCTGGGATTTTTGTTATAAATTTCGTTGATTAACATGGTATTTAAAGTTATTGACATAATTATGGTTAATTAATTTAATTAATGGTATCTACTATCGATATATAACGATCATACATGATAATCATTTGATAAGGAATAAGGAGTACATTCACTTGGTTTAATATAATTAGAGTACTCAACTTTGACTTATTGTTGTATCGGACATTGAAAGATTAAATAATAATTTGTACAAAAAAATTATTATTTATATTTTCGATAAATGAGACTAGAATCAATTAATGTCAGATGTCGTTCTAGTGATTGGTGCAACAGGAAATGTAGGCCAAGAAGTGGTTTTTAATCTCATAAAGTTAAAAGCCCAGGTACGAGTTGCAACAACAAATATTGAAAGCATATACAATTACCGGAAGCGAAGCATTAACTTATTTTCAGGTGGCTGAGATTTTAACAGAGGTTTTAGGCAGGAAAATAACTTATACAAATCCCACAATGAAAGAGTTTGTTCGTCAAATGAGCTCAGAAGGCTATGCATTAGACATGATAAACGTAATGAAAATTATCTGTTTCATTGCAAAGATAGGCTTTGCAGCCGGCTTAACCAGTGAACTTAAAACATTGCTCGGCAAGGATCCTATCATTTTTAAGCAATTTGCAATTGATAATCAGGAGGTTTGGAAGAAAGAAAATTAATGCGTTGAGGTGATTTATGGAAATCCTTATAAATATTGTTTTCGCTATAGACACTTTTAATCCAAACTATTTAGATTTTTGGTCCTCTAAACGGAATTATTGTTTGAGTATGATCAACAGAAAACACTTCAACATGCAATTCTTTTAAACTTTCAAAAATAATATTATTAGTCTCTTTATAGAAAATTCTTTTCCCGTCCCTATCACTTAGATATGAATTTCCTAATAAAATAGCTTTTGGTAGTCCGGATTTAGTATTTAATATAAGCTTTATTTGATCAATAAAATAAAGTAAATCATCAAAAGTCTCTCCAGAAATATAATGGTGCTCCAAAAAGAATACTTTATTTTTAAGAGTAGAATTTGTGATTTGCATCATAAAAGCTGAGATAAATGAATGCCCGCCGACTACAGACTCTTGTTCGAAATTTAATTGATAATCCGAAATACTACTAAGTTTTTCTACACTATACGTTGGTAAGGTATAGTTTTTAAGAAACTCAACAAGAAATTCTCTATCCTTAACTTCTGGGTAATACTCATAAATCTTTTTTGCACTAGGTCCATAAAAAAAATCCAGCCCAAATTCACTACATTTCCAGGCAATATAAGTCAGATCGCTTGTTCCCATGAACTTTTTATTGCTATTGGAAAACAATTCCCAGTCAATTTTATCTAGAAAACGTATGGTTTTATTCCCAGCCTGCGCAAACCAGATTAAATCTGCATCTGATTTAAGAGCGGAATGAAAACCTTCAATAAGCTCTTTTTCTGTTGATCTGTTTGAATAAAAATCGAGCGAATCAATCTCGTTCTCATTTAGAAATCTTTTGATATCATCCTGATACTTAGTTTTCGACAAATCTTCAATTTTAGCAAGATTAACTAGAGCAACCTTCATGAAGCATCTTAACAAAAATGTTTTAAATGGTGTAATGGTTTGTGCCGTAGGTAGATCAAAAACTTAGAACCGGGTTTACGAGTTTGTTAAAAAGCTTTATTTAGGGGTTAATAGAGCAGAAAGCTGCCTAGCAAGTACTTAAGGGTGATTCATAATTTGGTAAAGCTAGTGAATTCGTGAGATAATAAGGCTAAAGTAAGTCTATCGAAATATTTTCAACCTTATGCGTCGAATATTAAAGACTTTTCTTATAAAATCACTTAACTCAATAATGAAAATTAGAATTCTTATTATATTAATCTTCACAATACTTATTACTATTCTTACTGCTAGCAAATATGTCCACGAATACTCTCGATTTCACACTGGCATCCTAGAGTCTAAAGATTATTTTTTGAAAACTATGCTAAATAGTAGAACAGATATTGTTATTGATCCCACTAATAAAACAGTATTTTTCTCCAGCAAAGAAAGAGACTCAAAATACTCCTGCTCTAATTTCTGGCTCTATGTCCAGCGAGACAAAGGATATTTCTCATACAAAAAAGAACAGCAAGTAATTCCCACAATTTATTTTAGCTGCCTCGAGATTGATCAAGAACGAAGCAATTCGTCTCAAAGGTATGATATAGGTTCAAAGAGTTACGATAAAGTTAACCAGGCTCGTAATAAACTTAACACTGCAAAAGCTGAAGTGCAGACTTTTGAAGGGAGTATTTCAGAGTATCTAGCCGAAGATCATACAAGAGAAGAAATAAGCCAGGATATTATTAATAGTACGATTATCATTTTTATCTTTTCAGTATTGATTTCAGTAATTCTCAGAGAGAAAAAGCATGCCAAATGAAGGGTTTTCTAGTACTTCTCTACTTTACCCTGTAATCAATGGAATAATAGACGCATCGAAGTATCAGAATCAAATATAAACTTGCTTGTTTAATTCCCGCTAGATATTATCAATCATGTATCGTGAAGGTGTTTCAACACTAATTATAAATAAAACGAATCAAATTCTGCTAGTGAACTTAACTAGTTTTGAAGAGCAATTCTACTCAATTCCTGGAGGAGGGATTGAAAAAGGTGAAGATAAAATAGATGCAGTTTACCGTGAAATAAGGGAAGAATTCGGTATTGATAAAAAACAATTAGAGATCATAGATAAATCAACAACACCCGTTCAGTTTGATTTTAAAACTGGCCCTAGAATAATGCATGGAGCTGAGTATGTAGGGCAAGAAAGGTTTTTCTTTTTATTAAAGTTCATAGGTGAGGACAATTATATCAGAATTGATGAAAGCGAGGTGCGCAAATATCTTTGGGCGGATTTTAGTGAACTAGATAAGTATTTGTTATTTGAAGGACAATTGGACAGTGTAAAAAAGACATTAAAAAGCTTATTACCGAAAGTATTTTAAATATCTAGGTAAATACTTTGTAATTTAAGAAATTTAATTTGATGCCCTACTTCTCTACTCTGCTTTATAATATTT
>JAYTAQ010000174.1:0-2541 GCA_043737415.1 bacterium | reverse complement strand
TCAAGTAACGAATTTACAAACTTTTGTAGGTCCATTTTCGTTAATATAGCAAATTTTAATATTGAAATGTATATAGCAAAACTTATATGTATTACAGTGTTAAACTACGTTAAAGCTTATATTTTTTATAAAACTCTGATACGGGCCCGACGCCTTCAAGGACAATTAGCGGAATTGCCTTTATGGATTCTTCATAAGTTGATGCCTGGTTTAGTTTTAATAAAAATTCATTAAGTCGCTCTGCATTACCGTATCCATTTGATTGTACAAACTGTCCCCATAATCCTAAAAAGCTACCGGGGCCGATATCTACCATTTTTTCATTAAAGCTGTCCGGGAAAAGTCGTCTGAAGTTCGGTACATTATTTAACCAAGTAGCGCTTGTAAAATTATTTGCAAGATAATGTTTCTTTGAATACTCAAGTAAAGTCTTAAATGCAATTTCAAGTTTTTCAAACATCGCTGATGCAAGCCAGCTTTTCTCACTCCGTGTAGGATTATAATGAATTCTTGCACAGTCTCTTTCACGATTGTAAGTATCATACGCGAGTACCAGAGGACCGTATATTACCCTGTCTTCTAATATTTGTAGGTCCTCAACAAGCACGATTTTATCTGCGTAAGCGCTATGATCCTGTTGAAGGTAAAGATCATACACATAGTTAATAATCTGTTCCGGTTTGCTCATCCCTTCAATTTGGCTGATGAAATTTTTCCATAACTCAGAAGTTAATCTGTTATCCCATGGCTCTTCAGTTAAACTGCCATAAAGATCGGAATAGTTTAGCATTGCTTCCTGAAGAGAAATGTCTTTGATTCGAGAAATCTTAAGTGACCAGTGAACCATTGCAGAAAAATATTCCACAGGGTACATAATTGTTGCTATTTCAGGATTCATTTATGAATTATACACTTACGATATGTTTAGTTCGAATCTTTTTGTTCGATTCACAATGTAATTAAGACAAGATTATTCCCCTGATTTAAACAAATAATCTGGAAGATAGTAATTTAGTACAATTTATTTTTTACGATATACTCGCAGTATGAATAGTTCAGAAGATGATCCTTTAGTTAAGAATGAAACTTTATTAGAACGGGAAAAAGTTATCAGTGATTATGCTCAGCAAGAGCGATTACATGCGACTGAGGGGATAGACCTTTGTAAACAAGGTACTGTCATTTCAATTGTTGTCCCAGCTTTCAATGAAGAAGATGGAATTCTGGATACTCTGGAAAGTATTCATAATATGGATAATTCTGAACTGGTAGAAGTTGTAGTTGTCGACAATGGTAGTACTGACCGTACAATGGCAATTATAGAGGAATACCGGCAGCAATATCCAAGAATGAATCTAACAGTTTTACGGGAGCCAAGAAAAGGAGTTGGTTTTGCCCGTAAACGGGGGATGGATGAAGTTGTTGCTCACTATGTTAAGAAATCTAAATATAATGAACCCCGCTTATTAGCAATGACAGATGCAGATTCTCTATTATCAAAAAAGTGGTTACTAACTGTTATAGAAACCTATGAAAAATTAAAAATCCCCGTAATAAGCGGCTTATATCAATATCCTGATTGGTATTGTGATTTACGTACGCTTGAACCAGGAACACAACTTTTACATCCGCAACGCAAGCTAAGAAGAGCATTATTTGAAAGTGGAGCTGCTTTTAGAAATACAGATGGACGAAATTCTATTATCGAAATTGCATCGTATGTAAGTGTAGGAGGTATAAAACAACCCTTAAACGATGATGGCACACCAAAGTACGGCGAAGATTTTGGTGTTGGGATAAGGTGGGTGAGTTTAGGTGGGAAAATCGGATTCCTTCCAGAAAGTGCAACAGTAGTTACTAACCCAAGGAGGTTTGTAAATTGGAGATTAGAAAGGATTAAAACCACACAAGGAAATATAATATTGCCAAATGAATATTACAATAAAGATTATCGTTTGGACGTGCATGCTGCTGCAAAATTATTACTGGCTCAAGAAAGTGAGGATACAATTAGAAACCAGGATGAAGCTCAAATTATTTCTGCCTTGGTTCATAATATCGTAAAACCAATCCTGCTAGGGTACCATTCTCCAGAAAAATTTATTGAGTTATTTGGAGAAAATCATCCTTATGTGATCGATGTACTTTCGAATATCGACAGTGCAACAATTCCAAGTGATGATCATGAATTAACTAAGTTTGCCTCGGATATTACAAAAAAACATCTGTTGTCTATTGAACCAGTGTTATGGGAATTAGTATCTAATTGGCAATAAAACTAATTAATCTTGAATAATGAGTTTTTGTATATCCATTCTATTGTAACAAAAGGTTCAATAGTCAGTTGTGGTCAAAGAAGAATATAGATATCAGAGCTTATAAAGGTTTGATAGTAACTATTATAGAGCTATGTATAGATTTGTTATTTCACTTCATCTTTTTGATGAAGCCAACCCAGAAACTATTCAGGCATTTGATGCAAATATAAAACCTAAGATTAAATAAGTTCTTGACCCTTTAGGTGAAAAAATACCTTCAGAC
>JAYTAQ010000173.1:0-2544 GCA_043737415.1 bacterium | reverse complement strand
ATCAAAAACGTCATTACTGCCGTTGCTAAATCACATCATTATTGGGATGCACATCGAACCGACCCAGATGCACCATCACAGGAACCAGCAAACCCGGCGGTTGCCGCAGCGCTCGATGCGCTACGAGTTTGGGCCAGCAGCACCAAACATCTATAAAGCGTCGTGCGGAAACACTTATTTCCGCACGACGCTCGCGCTGTTGAAAAAGCAAAAAGCGCTAACAGATGAGAATGCAATCCTCATTAGAACGGCCTGTAGTGTGTTTGGCTGTGTAGTTCAACGCGATTCGGCGTAGCGTTCCGCGAGGTAAATTTACACGAGACGCTTGCAAGGCGGATCGTGTTCACGATTGGCTGCGACATACATATGTGTGTTAAATCAAGACAGAGCTTTCCCACCCAGGGCTTACGCATTATAATTTTAGGGCTACAGCCCCATTTTGGTGGTAAAAGTTGGTGAGGAAACGAGATTGTCCCCCACTTCTGCTGGAGATATTTGAGACTTTGTGAGCAAAATAACGAGTTAGGCAAAATAAAAATTTTGCACCTCATAGTTAACGTTAATCGAAACCTTTACCGTCAGAAAGACAATATATGAGCTATTTATAACGCGTAAATCCTGGGTATAAAGCGATGTTGGAGCGCAAGTTAAGCTAGCTTATTGTGAAGGAACTTCCCTCTTTAGATTCAGGTGGTGGTAATGGTATAGGCTCAACATCCTTCAAATTTAATCTATACTCTTTGACGCGAGCCAACCGTTTCTCTAGTTTTTCAGTTATCGCCTGTAATTTTGATTTTGCTTTATCATCTATCAACTCATCTTCAGAGAGCCTTTTAGATTTAGTGTGGATTATCAACAAAAACGATGGCTCCTTAATTAATTCGCTTTCGACCAAACTAATAAAAGCTTCGTGATTATCACATCTTGCACTAACAACAGCAAGGAAATGTGCGGATAGTTCAAGCTTAGACTTTTCTCTCGCAGAGAGGTGCTTTCCACTTTGAGCGATAAAAATCGTAGTTACATCAGAGATTGCAGCAGATAGTGTCTGAGATCCTAGTGACATTTGCGCTAACATTCCAAATATATCAAGTAGACTCATATGAGATGGTAATTTTAAATTGATCTCCTCCTTTTTTAGATCAAGGAGATTTCTAGTAAAAATATCCCAAGATTCTGCCAAAGAACTCAGAACCCGTTGAATTGCCTCTATCTTAATACTTTTTGGTGCAAGGTAAGTTGCTTGAGTGATAGATCCTAAACTTAGTGCATAGTGTAAATGATCAAGCCCATCAACTGAGACTTTATCCATTATATTCCTAATATAGTCTCCGCTCTCTGCTCGTAAGCCACACGCAAAAAAGATAGCTTGCGACCACCAAGGATCTAGAAAGTTGTTTACACACATCTCATCAGCATCAGCTCTGCTGCTTATCTCAGCACCCACAAAGTAGTCTTGGAATGAACGATGTTTGAATTCTATCTCCCCATCAGCATTTTCAACAAGCAATTCAGATCTTGCTAATATCTCCATTACAAAACTTTCGACATCTAAATTTAAACCTCGATCTTCACTAATATCCACAACAAAGTTTTCAAAATCGCTTATTAGCATGCCGTCAATATGCCCCTGATGCATTTGCCAGCTAATGTTTTTTAAAACAAATTCTTTTATCTTCCATTCTATTTGTAATTTTACTTCTTTGATCACATCCCACCTGCCTAAAGCCAGTTCTACATATTTCTGGAATAATTCAGTCAAATTAGCAGGGAGTTCTTGATTCCCTTTCTCATACAATATTGCTACTAACACAATTGTTAGTGGAGTACTCGGCAGACCTCCTAAGCCTGCAGGTTCATTCATAATTTTGAGTAGCTTCTTGCCAACGGGCTGATCATCGCCATACCAGTTTTCTATAAACTTAGACATCTGACTTCTTGTAAATTGATTCACTTGGAATACAGAGTACCCAGTAAGCATGTTAGGTTTTTCTAGAATTTCCATTATACGTGACGTAATCACAATCCTTACTTTAGGGTATGCATACTTAAAGTCTTTGAGTCTAGTTAGAAATTGCAAAATTTTATCTTCGGCTTGCAATTCGTCTAAGGCATCCAAACATAATATGATATCACCGTTTACTAAATCTTCGTCTAAACTATTTGATAGTTCAGGGCAACCCAGTCTCTTGTACTCTAACAGTATAGATTCATATATACAATTTGTTGATTCGATTAACATACGCTTACATTCTACAAGAACAGGTATTGGTGATCTCTTCAAAGAAATTTCATTGCCTTCTATAACTTGGAGCAACAATTTTCTTAATAATGTTGATTTCCCAGACCCTCCTTCGCCAAGTACAACAGTGTCTTCATCAATATCTACCAAATCATTGAAGGATATCTGAATTTCATTGGATTTGACAATCTTACGCTTAGTATTTCGCACATTTCTACGACCTTCAAATTTTGTTAGTGTTGGAGAAACAAAAACACTACTTAGTTGCTTATTATTATCACTCAATCCACCTAAACTTTTTA
>JAYTAQ010000172.1:0-6361 GCA_043737415.1 bacterium | reverse complement strand
TCTTCGCTTTGGAGTGAAGTCTTATCTACAACAATAATATCGTTGATAGTTGGATTTCCTTTGGTAATTGTACCAGTCTTGTCTACAACAATTATATTCACCTTTTGTAGTTTCTCAAGACTTTCAGCATTCTTTATCAAAATACCATTGCTAGCTCCTTTTCCTACCCCAACAATTATTCCCGTCGGAGTTGCAAGTCCTAGAGCACACGGACATGCGATTACCAGAACTCCAACGAATGAAACCAGTCCAAGTGAAAATGCTGTGCTGAACCCGAGGAAATAAGCTCCAATTGTTAGCCAAATTATAAATGCTGTAATAGCTATTGCTAACACAATTGGTACAAATACCGCTGAGATTTTATCAGCCAATGCTTGAATTGGAGCCCTGCTGCCTTGAGCTTCCTCGACCATTTTAATGATTGATGCGAGGACTGTTTCTGAGCCTACTTTAATGGCTTTGAACTTAAAAGCTCCCTGTTTATTTATAGTGCCGCCAATAACATTGTCGCCGGGTTCTTTGTCGGTCGGGATTGATTCTCCGGTGACCATTGATTCATCAATTGACGATCGGCCCTGTACAATCTCGCCATCTACAGGGATTTTTGAGCCAGGTTTAACGATGATAATGTCTCCTTGAACAACCTCTTCAATGGCAACCTCAACCTCTTTGCCCCCTCTCTCAACAAGAGCCGTTTTTGCGTGTAGATTAACCAATCTTTCGATTGCCTCTCCAGTCATCAATTTTGATCTTGATTCAAGATATTTGCCGAAAAGAATAAACCCGATAACAACAACAGTTACATCAAAATACGTAACTGCGGGCAAGTCCAACCTCTCGGTGACCACTGGAAATAGCAGGATAATTGAACTGTAAGTATAAGCTGAGATTGTGCCTATACCTACAAGAGTATCCATATTTGCAACTCGTTGTTTAATAAAAACACCCACACCTCGAAGAAAAACCTTGCCAAATCCGAATAAGAATATCGAGGCAATGATAAAAGTAGTAGTGTCAAAAAGCTGCATCGGGATAAAGTACATAGGCACCCATCTGAAACTCTGAGCAAGGATATTCCACAACATCAAAACAAATACTAAAGTCGTTATTGGAAGCAGGAAGATAATCTTTTTTTTGAAACCAGCTAATTCCTTAAGTTTTTCTTCCTTAGACAAGTTGAGACCGAAGTGTTCGCTGTGATCCATTCCTTCATGCATCGAATGATCCATAATCTCAGCCTTTGCAGATGGAATCGAATAACCAAATGGCTCGATCTTTTGGGATAATTCGCCTAAATTTGTTTGTTCAGAATCATAGGATAACTTAGCTCTTTCAGTACCAAAATTAACCTCACAGGACTCTACTCCCGCCGCCTTCTTCAATGTTTTCTCAATTATCGAAGCGCAGCTGGCGCAGTTCATCCCTTTAATTGGGACATTAATCGAAGTTTTATTCATTGATCTCTATTTCTTACCAATACTATATATTCTCAAGAGCTCATCAACAGTCTTTTTCTTATCCTGGCTAAATTTCTGTTCAACGCAGTGGTACAGGTGACCCTCAAGCAAGTTCCGCTTTGTGGAATTCAACAACCCTGCAGCAGAATCTACCTGCTGAATGATATCTATACAGTACTTATCATCCTCAACCATTTCAGCTATTTTTTTTATTAAACTCTGAGCTTTCTTTAAAGCAATTAGTGCTTTTTGTTTATCGTGTGTTAAAACGTGATGTTGGTGTTCCATAATTTATACTTCCTTTATTTGTTCAATTAAATATTCTCCAGCCTCAGAAACTGCTTTTTCTGAAAGTTCTTTTACTTCCTCGAAAACTTTGTCTGATTGGAAAGTGCCGATTTTTGTTTCCAGATTCACTGTCGTGCTCTCGAATCCCTCATCTTCAAGATTCATTGAAATTAAAGTTGAACAGGCTTTGCAATGCATGCCTTTTATTTGAATTTGATATTGTTTCATTTTGTTTAAATAAATTTAATTAAAAAGTTGTACATTCCCATTGTACAGGTACCTTTTACTTCGCTGCCTGCTGTTTGAGCCGGTATTTCTATTGCAGTTTCTCCATTTGAAGGCAGGTTCTTTCGAACTCCTAATGATGGAATCAATAATCCGCTCGAACAGTCAAAAGTGTTATTTGTTTTAACTTTCAAAACTGTTGCCTGGCCTGCTTTTGCTGTAATTACTTTTGGCGAGTAGCCGCCTTTTGCAGTTAGAGCTAGAATCTGTTTGCCAGATTCATCAATTGCAGAGGACGTATTTGAGACAGTATCAGTTACATTGGATTCGGAATTACCGTTTAAAAACATCATCGAACCTACAATCATTGTTATTACTAAAAATGTGGATACTACAAAAAAAATCTTTATTAAATCGTTTGAGTTATTACTTGGATTCGACATTATTTCAGAGCCTCAGCTTGATACCTATATAGTAGGTACTAGGTAGGACTTTGTCAATACGACTCAAATAGCTCCGTTATAATATATTCAGTAATTTCCTACTTTGCTTTAAGTAAATTTAGGAGCGTAGTATTTAATATAAATCTCTAAAGTCGTGAATATAAATATCATAACTACTGGGCCATAAATGACACCCAGAGGTCCAAACATACTAATTCCTGCAAAGACACTTAATAATGTTAAAGCCTCAGGAAGTTTTGCCTCATGATGAACTAATTTAGGTCGAAGTAGATTATCTATATTCGTTATTATCAAGAAATGACTAAGCAGAAGGAAAACTCCTTGCCAGATATGACCAGTTAAAAGCATAACAATGGCAATTGGAATTGTAATAATTCCGCTCCCTAAGGGAATTATTGATATAAATGTAAAAAAAACAATAAAGAAAAAAAAGTATGGAAGACCTACAATTTTCATAAATATGCCTCCTAAAATACCTTGAACAAGGGCAACTACAAACGTACCTTTAACCATTGATTGAGCCATTAATTTAGCTTTTCTCATGTATAAATTATCTATTTCGTCACTTAGAGGGCTGAGTTTTTTTAAGAATCCAATAATTTTATCCTGATTTGGAAATATTGATGATAAAAGAATTAGATAAATGATTAGGTTAGTAAAAAAGGAAAATGTGCTCCCGCTTAAACCTCTAAGAAAGTTAACAATAAACACCCCCACAGGTCCGGTAAGATTTGAGATAAATTCCTGAGCTTTATCCACTGTTAATCTATAGCTGATATAAGAAAACCTTGCTAAATCCCTATTTATTACATCAATTGAACGCTGAAGAATTTCTTCAAATGAGCTATTGTTCCGGTTTATAGAGTTATTAACATCCTGAATAACATTTGTTACCTGATCATAGCCTAAAATAGTCACTATAACTAAAGGAATTACTACTGCAAGCAATGCTACAACAATAGTTAAGCCTGTGGCTAAGCCTTTTTTACCTCTCAATAATTTTAATAGACTGTAATAAACAGGATTAAAAATCAGCACTGTTAAGCATGCTGCTGCTATAATTGATAAATAATTTCTAAGAAAATATATAGCGAAAATCACTGTAATAATAGTGAGTGCGTAAAAAAACTGTTTACTTTTATTCATGTGCTAAGTATCTCCGACTTCGCAAAAGTAATCAAGACGTCAACTAAATAGCAAAGCACAAATTATTTGTAATCGTTTTTTTCCTTTGAAAGCTTTTTTGAATCGATCGTAATAATATGATTGTTTGTAGATATAATTCCTTTTGAGGAAAGTACTTCTAGCTGTCTACTTGCTGTTTCTCTTTGTATTCCAACCCATGATGCTATTTCGCCGTGTGTCATAGGCACATTTATAATAATTAAATCGCCCGCTTTTGTACCCAGTTTTTCACCTAAAAACTCGAGGATAGAAATTATTCTTTGGTAAGAATCTTTAAAAAAAGTCTCCTCAAATTTCAAAAGTAGCCTGCATAATCCCGATGAAAATCTTTGAGCCAAATCAAATGCAATCTCAGGATCGCTATGAATCAATTTTAAGACTTCTGGTGCTGGGGCTTTGTAAACCTCAATATTGCCTATAGCTTCAAAGTAATATGTATTTGGGGCATCATTTACTAAAATCATCATAGGCAGGTACGCACCCACTCCAAAAACATGAAGCGTAACCTCATCGCCATTCTTTGAAATTGAATATTGTCGAACAAATCCATTGCTCAAATAAAATACATGTTCAATTTTTTCTGCTGGTCTTTTAATTATTTCTTTTGTTGAATATCGAATCAACTTGTATTTAAAGAAAAAGTTTTCAAGCTTGTTTTGAACAGAAACAGACATAATATGTCGATAACAATGTAATTGGTTAAGCGTTGAAAGATTATACCTTTATTATTAATTTATGTACGAAACTTTCCAATTGCCTAAAAATTCTATATAAAAAAGGGTACAAATTGTGTGAATATTAAATTCATGGATCAAACAATCGCAATAACAAAAACAGTTCTTATAGTTGGTGGAGGATTCGCAGGCGTCAAAACTGCTCTAGAGTTGGCTTCAAAGCATCTAGAAAATACAAGAATAATCCTCATTTCTAATAAGCCACATTTTGAATATCATGCCACTCTTTATCGTGTATTGACTGGAAAATCACCTTTACAAGTATGCATCCCACTTCGAGATATTTTTGCAGATACAAATGTTGAAGTCCTTGAAGATTTAATTACTAATATAGACACTGCCCGGAAAAAAGCTACGGGTGCCTCAGGATCGACTTTCAATTATGATAGTCTAGTTTTGGCTATAGGTGGTGAACCAGCTTATTACGATACAGTAGGTTTAAAGGAACTTTCTTTCTCAATTGATTCTATAAAGAGTGTTTTAAAGTTAAAAAACCATCTTCATACACTTTTTAGTGAGCAATCCGGCAAAGAGCATCCGGATAATCTAAACATTGTTATTGTAGGCGGGGGGGTCACTGGGTGCGAAATAGCAGCTGAACTATCTTTTTATACAAAAACCCTGGCTAAACAGCATAAAATCGATTATTCATTTGTTTCTATTGATCTAATCCACTCTGGTTCTAGATTAGTACCGATTCTTTCTGATCATATTTCAGAAAAAGTACTAAAACGTCTGCAAAGCTTAGGCATAAATATATTCCTCAACCAAAAGGTCTTAAAAGAAGATATAGAAGAGGTTTACATGAAGGACATGACCCTTAAAACCAAAACTCTTCTCTGGACAGCAGGAATTGTAATTAATAAGTTCTATAAGAATATGCGTGAGATTGAATTGAATGAAAGAGGCAAAGTTGTAGTAGATGAATATCTTCAGGTTAAAGGGTTTGATGATTTTTTTGTTATTGGGGATGCTGCTGCATTGGCGGATTCAGGAATGGCCCAGTCAGCTCTGAATCATGGCGAGTTTGTTGCTAATGTTATTTATAAAAAAATATTTGGTATAAAGCTAAAAGCATATGCTCCAATCAAATCCAACTATGCAGTTCCACTTGGTGGGAGATACGCAATTTCGGTTTGGGGTGGGAGAACCTATTATGGGCTAAGTGGATGGGTTCTTCGTAAATATGCAGATTTTAAATTCTTCACCTCCATACTTCCCTTTTCAACTGCTATAACTGCTTTTAGGAGCGAAGGAAAGATTTGGGAGTCATGTGAGTTATGTTGTCCTAGGGGCCAGAAATATTAAATCATAGGAGATTTTCCTATGATTTCTCAATATTGAGTTCGTAAAGATAATTTATGAATGATTTTCTCGTTCAGCACCTGTATGAGCACCAAACTCAGCTCGCATGGCTTGAATCATTTTGAATGCGTATGCTCCAGTGCCTCTAGATTGGTATCTATTAAATACGGCGTGAGTAATGGCAGTAAGCGGGACTCCTCGCTCTAGGGCATCAACTGATGCCCACTGGCCTGTTCCTAAAGAGCCAACCTCTGACTCTAGTTTTTCTATATCTCCAGATTTTGCCAGTCCTTTTTGAAGAAATCCAATCAAATTGCTCTCGATAATGCTTCCGTGATTCCAAACATCGAGTAATTTGGATAAATTTGGATTAAACCCTGATTCATTAATCAAATTTAATCCTTCTCCAATAACTTCCATCATACCGTACTCAATAGCGTTATGAACCATTTTTACATAATGTCCGCTGCCATTTGTGCCGAAATATCCGTAGCCGTTTTCTACAGTTAGGTCTCTGAATACTGACTCAACATAATCAAATGCCTCTTTATCTCCTCCAATCATTGAGCATGCTCCATTTCGAGCTCCTTCTACTCCTCCACTAACGCCAGCATCAAGCATTTTAATACCCCTCTCAGCTAATTTTGCAGCTCTACGGATACTATCCTTATAATGAGAATTAACCCCATCAATAAAGATATCT
>JAYTAQ010000171.1:0-2551 GCA_043737415.1 bacterium | reverse complement strand
AGATTAATTCCGGTTACTGATTTAGATTACTGATGCACGTTCACCTGAACCCGTTGCACCTCGTCGTACCATCCTCAACTCTCCACATGCGATCGTTGTAATCGAACACATACACACGATCGCTTATTTCACACTACTGATAAACAGCACAACTTCATGATTACGGTAAAGAATTTGGTAGTGCGATCGTTACGCTCTAATACAAAGCGTTTAACATCCTGATCACTACGCTGCTACAAGTATTCTCTAAAGTCAAAGCTACAAATTTCTTCTAAGGCTTTTTTCTGTTTCTTAAAAAGCTTTTCTAGTCCATACATATCAATCCTAACTCTTAATTTGCCGTGTTTATCATAGGGATGTGCTTCTGTTCCCTGATTTCTTTGCTCATTAATCTCGGCAAAATATTTGTTGGTAATTGGAAGAAAATCTTCAACACAACCAGAGTTCAAATTAACACCATATTCATTAGCAGGTTTACAAACATTCAAAATATGACAAATTTTGTCATAAACTAAGTTATTGAATCCGTTTAGACTAAGCAATGATTTTGAAGGATCTATGATCCTATATTCAAAGAATTGGCGGAAAGAAAATATTACTTCTTTGTAGATTTTTTCATCACTCCATATATTACTTTCAAAAAAAGATCTAGGGTTTTCAATCAAAAATTCGTTCTTCAAGATATGCGCAATATAATTAGTTAAATCTTGAGATGTAATTTGTCTAACGTAATGATTGCAATCCGGTATTTCAGAATTATTCAACTCAGGTAAATGAAGAGATAAGTAAAGACCATGTAAAGCAACTAAGCAATCCTTATCCTTGATCAATGAAGTAGTAAGGGTACTTAGATAGGTTGGATCTTTACAAATTCTGAATTTAAAGTTGAGGGCTTCTCTATTTAGAAAATAATTTTTGGAACTAAAGGATAGAATAAGTTCAAATTTTCCATTGTTATAAAGCCACTGAAACATAAAATATTGAACAAGCCAATGCCTAGTTGTCTCTATCATATATCGCTTGTATAAATCTTCAATGAATTCAATTTCAGGAAAAAACTTAAGTATAAGAGCTACAAGATTATGGAAAAGAAGATTTTCATCAAGGAGCATATCGACCAACCATTTATTAACTTCTTGATCTTCTAGAAAGTGTTCCTTCAGATAAGAAAGAATGGCTTCAAAGTGAATGTAAAGACTTTCCCAATTCTCTAGAATTATTGTCTTTACATCTTCATCAGAATTCAGCTTATAAAGTGAATAACTGATTAAGGTTTTATCTAAAAATTCTTCTGAGCTATTTTTATCAAAACAATCTAGAAAGCGTTTTTTCAGCTTTCGATGAGTTTTAGACTTGAGTCTTCCCTTTTTCTTATACTCTTTAGTAATAGCTGATAGCTTGCTTTTTTGATGTCTTAAAAGCTTATCAATATCATCTACTTCAGTAAATAGAATTTTGCCAACCTGAGGAATAAGCCCTAAATCTCTTGAAAGCAAATCCAAATAAGCAATTGCCCGTTGAGATATGATTTTACTCTTTGAAAAAATTCTTATATCATCCACATATCGGATGTAGCGAATATCTAGCTTGCTTTTTTTCATCTCTAGGTCAAGATAGAGAAGATATAGATCAGCTAAGAAAGAAGAACCTATCGGTCCTTGAGGTATTCCATGTTTACCTCTGAAAGTTTTGTAACTAGAATCACCCGTAAAGGCTTCAAGTAGTTCTGAAAGTAAAGTTAGGATCTGAGCATCAATTTGATAATCGGTTTCTAAAATTTGGCAAAGAATATAATGGTCTATAGTATCAAAGAAAGAAGCTATATCAAACTCAGACAAGAATTTATAACCAGATTCATAATGATTTCTTGTTCTTTGTTCAAACTTTGTCCATTGTTTGTCCCAGCGCTTAAAGAAGAAAATTTTATCATTCTCAGGAGCTTTTGACGGATTGTAGAAATTTCCAAAAATTATATTGTTATAGTGAGGATAAATCTCATCATAAACACTGTCAGATATCATGTTAATAACTGCTTGATAAACTAATAAATCTTTGAATTTCAGCAAAGAAAACGGTCTAACAAGATTGTTTTTCTTGGGCAAAAATATTTTATAAGAATTTTCTGGCTTGAAGATATTCTGCTCTATCTCGTTCAGTAAAGATTTTATATTTTCTTCTAAAAATAATCCGAAAATCTTTAAATCCTCGCGGTAAAGCTCCTTATATAAACTTCCAGGTGCTGTTTGCAAACGTTGAAAGGCTAGACGAAAGTTTTCTGATTTTAAGAATTGAGCAAAATCGAATTGATTACCAGATTGCATATTCTGCTACTTTTTTATACTACTACTGTACCAGTGAGCCATTTTATTTTAGCTACACCAATTAGTAATCTGTCTGGCAATGGTTGCATCAACTAATAATTTACGGTTTATGTGGGGCGATCGCAGTCTTGTTTCAGTTTTTTGCAGGCATCTTAAATCGCATCAATGATGCTGGGCTTAACTAAGCTAAGGGTCGAACAACCCCACGCGATCGCGTGGGGTTGCCTCAT
>JAYTAQ010000170.1:0-2554 GCA_043737415.1 bacterium | reverse complement strand
CACTATTCTCGTAAATGCAGCTATTACTTCTAGGTTATTATAAGAAGTTACATTATTGATATCAAAAACTTTATAGAGAGTTTCAATAACTTTTTCCTGATCAGTTTCGGTAATATCAATATCGACTCTATTTAAAGGCATAATTTGAGTTAGAGCTAGAGATTCCACAAGCATTACTACCAATTGATCTTTTTTAGGTTGGGATAAAGTAGATTTTTCCAGAATACTACCAAAAACATTTAAAATCTCAGTTAATTGGCTTTCAAAGTTATCAATTCTTTGTGCTGATTCACCATTGTAATCATTGAAATTTACAGCATGTGCATTTCCAAAAGTTACTGCTAAAGATGGTGACTCTTCAGTTAAAGCAGTTAGAGTCGCAGTTGAAAAGACCTTATTGGAACGAAAGTTTGTTAAAACATTATTTTGATAAGCAAGATCGAATAAAGGATTATTAATAGTTTCAATTGCTTGACTAACGGTTTCTGGATTACCAGTTGATACTTCAATAAGTGGACGAATTGTAGCCTTTGCAACTTCTGGAGCAACTCCACGAAAGGCTGTTAAAGCTAGTCCTAAAGAAGCAAATATACCAGCTCCACCGAGACCCCTTAAAAATTCTCTTCTTGTCAGAACGCCATTTCTATCTCTTCTTAGTGATTTAAGCATTGCCCAAGTTAATGCTAATGTTGTTATGCCTGCACCTGATGCGGCAACCCCTCCGCCAACTAGAGAATTTCTGGTTAAATTTTTACTTGCTGATGCAGCGGTTTCTTTAGCCCCCCATTCCTGTAGTTCTTTAAAAATGGTCTTTACACTTTTTAAATCATGTTGCGGCCATGCATGTTCTCCTCTAAAGATATTTTGTAATAATGATGTTTCGAAACTGCTAAAAAGACCAGGGTCGGCAAGTACCATAAATTTCTTAGATTCTGGGCTACTTCCAATAGTTTCAGGAGTATATGGAAGAGTATGGTATAAGCGGTAGAGGGCAATTGTTGTTTGAAGGTTCGGTGAGTAATTTGAAAGTGTTCCATCAATAAATTGTCCAGTTCCTTCAGGATTAAAAGGATATGCTCCATCAATAATTTGAAAATCAGCGCCTCGTGCCTCTAAAATTTTCCCCATAATTTCAGTTGTATCAACAGGAGCCTCTTGAGGAGTATCTTGAAGCAAAGCTGCAGCTTTTTTATCTACCCAGGTCCCTAGCCATCGTAAAGTAAAACCGTCTTTAAAAGCTTCTGTTTGCCATTCTTTAGGATCTTTATGTTGTAAAAAATAAGCAGACTTATTTAAGTCATCTTGAATCGCTATACCATATTTTTCTTGTTTCTCTATTAATGGATTTGTTTCCGGATTTAGCATTTTGGCAATGATATTTGCTTTTATTAAAAAGATCAATTTATGTATTCATTAATTATAATTAATGCTAGAATTAAATTATTCTTTAATAATTTAACAACTCAACAGTCCAACTCACTCAAATCTACTGCTGAAAGATGCTTAGGACTACCTTATATCAAAAATGGATGTATTTCATTTGTATTTGGAACATTACTAAATTCTCTCGAATATATCACAATAGATCAATTTCCATTTATAGTTCAACCATTGCTGACTGATAATCCGCCATCTTGGCATGTTTCTGGATTATTAACCAATCTTTTAGATGAATGTCGTGTCTCAAAAATAAAGAGTCTTCGTCGATCGACTATATCCAATGCTAATGTTTTTATTGTTCAGAAGAATTGGAACACTAGGGATAGGGTAAAAATTAGTTACCATATGGGGTTTATCTTTAAAGATTCTGAAAAGTTCACAATCCTCCATAATAGACAAACCATAGTTCTGCCTGACTTTATTGAAGAAACACCAGGTGTTGTCTCACATATTCTCGACTCTACACAATTTGATCTTCTTTGTGACTTATGGAGTTCCGAAAGGCAAGTAGCAAGTTATGGAGGTGGAACTATACATTATTCAATGTACTTCTGATATCTCAAACTTCCTTTTGTCTTTCTATCCGATTAAAGTTCAAATACAGTCCACGATGTGGAGCCATTTAAGTTTTCACTCCGTTCTCAATTAGATAATAACGGTTCTATTTCAAACTTTGAGTAAAACTATATTTTTAATGTCTGATTCTACAAATAAATTGTATCTTTTCATTGATGAATCATATATTTCAATAGACTTCTCTTCAATATAAGCTTTAATCTTTTGAGACTTACTTTTATTAACTGCATAGTCTTTTAAGATATCTACTGGAATTGGCCAAACAGGAATACTTTTTGTACCGTTAATATAATCAATTTCAAATCTTTTCATGAGTCTTTGAGCATAGTCTTCAATCGTTTTAGGCAGAAGATATGCTATTGTAAATTCATTATATTGTTCACTAAAAATTCTTTTCAGTAATTCTGGATTATTGACTGATCCTTCAATGACAATACGTTTATTTGAAGAATTTAAAAGTTCTTTATGGATGCTAGCAATAAAATAGTCCTCATATTCTTTACGTGCGATTCCAGAATATAATGAAATAAATGCATCT
>JAYTAQ010000169.1:0-2569 GCA_043737415.1 bacterium | reverse complement strand
TTAGACAAATACTTGGCATTCTTGCCCTCACCGTACTCTACAGAAAGCACAACCACGTCCAGCGGATCGAGAGTTTGTTTGTATTTTAGCCAGTGGATACCACGTTTTCCAGATTCGTAGGTAGAATTAGGGTTTTTTACCATTAAGCCTTCTCTACCCTCAGCTTTTGATTGTAAAAAGAACGCGGTAAAATCGGCAGGTGTTGAAACCAAACTCTGAGTTGAATACATCATTTGATCACCAAAAGCTTGCTTCAAAAGCTCTCGCCTTTCGCTCAAAGGTTTCTCAAAAAGAACCTCAGAATTAAGGTACAAAAAGTCGTATGCAATAAATTTAGTGGGATTATCCCTCACAGCCTCATCAAGCTTTTCCTTTCTACCCAATCTTTTTTGCAGATCAGCAAACATCTGGATCTTACCATCTCTAAAAGGAACTATTTCTCCGTCTATCAGAAAGTCGTGATTATACTGCCGCATATCCTTAGCTATTTCTGGGGATTGATCGGTAATTCGCTTTTGGTCACGGGTAAATATCTCTACCTGATCACCAAATTTATGGATATGGGCACGCATACCGTCGTATTTATATTCCAGCCAGACCTGATCCCCCATTCTCTTGAAAATCTCCTCAATATCGACCTCAGCTGATGCCAGCATAGCCCGAATAGGATGGAATAGCTGAAACTCAAGATTCTCCAGGTTTTTATGTTTACACCTCACAGCGACTTCTCCAATATCACCTATAAAAAAATTGATCAGTTTTACCTGTTTCTTATCTACCTCAAAAGCCTTCGCAATGGCATCTTCTACCTTCGAGTCCTGTACACCAATTCGCATCCGTCCTAGAAGCAGTTTTGAGGCATAACGAGCTTCTAGCGGAGAGAGCCTTCCTAAAACATTAGCAATTAAGTTGATTTTAGTAGTATTTGATGTGTTTAAATTAAGCTGCTCTACAAACTCATGGAATTCCCCGAGACTTACCTCTTGATTTAATGCAATCAATGATGGATTTAGATCTTCTGAAAATAAGCCATCATCTGATTTGACGGAGATAATTCTTGTTTGATTATTGGTAAGTAAATCCTCAGTTGCTTCTCCAAGTTCTCCAAATCGATTAAAAGCATCACTCCATTCCTCCCTGGTTATTGCAAGCAGTTTAATTACTGCGTCACGTATAAAAGCTGGGCCGACATTTATAGTCTTCTGGATTTTTGCAGGATAAACAACTCCTGTCAGGTAAACGCAAAATAGGCTAAGTTCGTTATCAGAATCGATCTGTGAAAGTGCAGATGTGATGATATCTATCTTTTTAAGTGATGATGCCTCTAGAGTAAGGGCCTCACATGTTTGAGCAAATAACTTCATATTCGAGTGTAGCATATCTTTAAACTTGGTTTAATTACTAAGACTACCAGAAGCATAATGATGTTACATAAATATTTTATACAGTCATTGCTAATTACAGCTTAAAAACCCTTGATTATTAACTGTACACTAAAGTTGACTATATCGTTTATATACTATGATTTTGCTCTTAATTATAGAATAAATAATAGAAATAAACTTATTATGGCTTATAGAACTGCAATGCAAGATACTGTAGACTTATTGTTTAAGTATGAAGAAGTCAGAGACAACGGTAAATATGCAAATGGTGCATCGGCGATGGATAAAGTATCCTCTGAATTTTTTGAATTTAGCTTAGATGTTGACGCAGCAATGAGAGATGTAGATGAGGTATTAGCTAGTTTATTAGCTGAAGCATTAATTGATTGTGATTAGTGATATTGGTGTTATTTCCAAAGAGAATTAATCTACTCTTATTTTTTTTGTTGTGATTATTCAGCCTTTAAACTCATGTGGTTAGTATGTAATTAATTTCCTTGGTTCGTATAATAATGGCTTTTCTCAAATAATTGCCAAACGGTTTTAACAACTCTAAACTAATTTAGAAATTACTACCTGAACCTATGTTTAAAAAAGATCTGTCAAAACTATTTAATCCTGATTCTGTTGCGATTATTGGTGCATCACGCTCAGTGAAGAAATTAGGATACATCGTAATGCGAAACATAGTTGACTCAGGATTTAAAGGGACAGTTTTTCCGGTTAACCCAAAGGCAGAATCAATTTTACGACTAAAATGTTTCGCGACTTACACTGAATTGCCTGTAGTCCCAGATCTTGCAATTCTGGCTATTCCTTCACCTTTTGTAAATGATTCACTTCGTGAGATCGGCAGAAAAGGTACAAAAAATGTAGTCGTACTTACTGCCGGGTTTAAAGAAACCGGCCATGAAGGAGCTAAATTACAGGATGAAATGATTGCAATTTCCGAAGAGTTCGGATTAAACATTCTTGGACCAAATTGCTTAGGTTTTGTAAACAATCTTCATGACATTAACGCTACATTTAGTCATCTAGAAAAACACGTTGGCAATTTGAGATTTATCTCTCAATCAGGTGCTATAGCTTCAAGTGTCTTTGACTGGGCACAGAGTTCAGGGGTTGGATTTAGTGAGTTTATAACCCTAGGCAATAAGGCTGTAATCTCTGAGAACGAGGTTTTA
>JAYTAQ010000168.1:0-15741 GCA_043737415.1 bacterium | reverse complement strand
TTGAGATTTATTATCACACCCAAGGTTTTTTGGAAGTAGTTTTAAAAGTTATGAATATAATAGATAATGTTGAAAGTTTAATTTCAATATATCAAATTAATTCATTTTATGAGTAACCAGGTTCAACTACTTACAACAGGTGCATTTCTACAATCAGTTGCAAATGACTTAATCTCAAACAATGCTCTTCAAGTCTCAATGTCTTTTTTTTTGTTACGTGATGGTCCTCAGTTTAATGTCATATTTCCAGGATTAGTGCGGAATCTGCAGCGAGGTGGCTCTCTTCATATTAAACTCGACTCTGTATTTTCAGGTACTTTTCAAGACGCACTTAGCGGAATTAATTTGAGACCTTGGAGACATGGGCAAACAGTTAATGGCGGTGAAATTATTGCTCAAACAAAAGATAAACTAAAAATCCTTGAAGATCTTGGAGCGAAAGTGACATTTGTTAGAAAACCTGGCCTATTGGGAAAAATAATACCTACTTACGGTCGCGATCATCGAAAAAATATAACTATAAAAGATGAAAAAGGCGAATTATTGGTTGTTTATACTGGAAGTACAAATATTCACGATGTAAATCCCATTTCTGAACAAACCAAACCAATTGAAGAGTGGAGAGATAGTAATGATTTTATGCTTAGAATTGTTGATCCTGAACTTGCCAAAAACTTTGTATACACTTCTAGTTTGTATGATTACGATCTTCCACAAGATAATATTGAAATACCATCAAACCTAGGAACAGTTTATTTAGATGTTGGAAACGGCAGTTCATTAATTCGAAGGCGATTGTCAGGATTAATCAAATCAGTCGGACAGAATGACGAAGTTATCCTTGCATCACAGGTTACTCCTGATCCATTTATGGCTTTTATATTGAGAAGAGCTTCAAATCGTGGCGCTAATGTTACCTTGATACTTCCCAACGAGAATCATCCTCAAATGACAAGGCAGCCGTATAAGATTGCTCATACGACTACTAAAGCTATTTTGAAATTCTCTACTGTACAAATTGAGTATATGGATGAGATCAAATGGTTTACTCACTCAAAATCTATATATATTAAAAAAAGTGAAAAGGAGTTTGCTTTTTCAGGAGCAGAGAATTTTGCCGTACTGCAGGGTATCTTGCTTCATACGGTTGATGATGGAATTATCACTGAGGATCCAGTGATAGTTAATCAGATTAAAAAACATCTTGATTACCTGGTTTATGGGGTGTAAAAATATATGACACAAGTGTCTAATCTTTCTATTCGAGGCAATAATAGAGCACCAAAGGTGGTGATTTTAATGACATTTTAGAAACTAAGCTATCTCAATGTTAGATTTTCGCAATATTAGGTGGTTTGCTCGTCAGGGAACAAATATTATGTGAGCAATTGCATTTAAAATTAGTGTAAACATTGTGACTTTGATATATTGAGCCAATTATGATCAATATTGTTACAATCGACGGGCCAGCGTCATCAGGGAAAACCTCAATGGGGTATAAGTTTTCCAAGATGATTAACTTTAATTTTATTGACTCTGGATCAATTTATCGAGCTGGAACATTAGCAATACTTCGAGAACGGGTTAATTTTAATGATGATGATGCAAATGCTCAAATTTTTAGATCAATGGATTTAAGATTTGAATCGAGTGATGAGGGTCAAATTATAATGCTCGGTGACGAAAATATAACATTATTTCTTGATTCGATGGAGATAACCCAGGCTGTGCCTTTTGTAGCATCAACTCCTCTAGTTCGCCAAGCTGTTAGAGATATCCAAAGAAGACTTGCTGCAGTTGAGAGCACAGTGGTAACAGGCCGAGATATTGGTACGGTTGTGTTTCCCGACGCTCACTTAAAAATCTTTATCACAGCCACACCTGAAGCTAGGACTCAAAGACGGTTCTTACAACTTCAAAATGAAGGAGAATTTATAACTTATGAGTTTATCCTTGAGGATATAAAGAAACGTGATGAGATGGATAAAAACCGTTCTGAATCTCCATTCAAAATACCCGAGGGAGCTGTAATTCTTGATACATCGACTATCGATATGGAGCAGACACTTGCTGAGCTTTTGAAGATTTATCAGGCACATACATGGTGATATTTTCAAAACCTTAGCTAAATAGTTAATTTCTGAATTAGTGGTATTGAAGTAACATTGACGCCATTATGTGTAGATATTTTATGGTAAACCTGATGCAAACCACATTACGCAGAAAAAAAGCACAATTAATGGCTAAAAATTAAAAAAAACTCCGGAAATCGCCGGAGTTTCTTATTGTTCACTAAAATTAATTACTCTTGAGAATTGCTTCTCTTAGCCATATTTCGGTCAACTCGTGTCAGGTACTGCTTTCGAAGTCGAAGATGATTTGGAGTGACCTCTAGAATTTCGTCCTTAGCAATGAATAGTAATGCAAAGTCTAAAGTCACAACATTTACTGCATTTAGTATAACTGCAGTCTTTTGATGCTGATTAACACGAACAGCTGACTTATGTTTCTCTTTAATAACATTAACATCCATATCTTGCTCATATTTATTAAGACCTACAACCATACCTTCATAAACCTCATCACCTGGCTCAATGAAAAGTTCACCTCTCCACTGAATCATGTTTAAAGTGAAGGCCATAGCAATTCCCGGATCAGTAGCAAGCAATGCACCTTTTCTAAAAATATCTGGCTGCTTTGAAACAGGAGCATAACCTGTAAGGAAGTTGTTAATAACAACGTTACCTTTGGTATTAGTAAGAAGTACGTTTCGAAGACCGATCAAATATCGGGTTAAAATTTTGTACGTATACTGAACTGAACCATTATCACTTTCAATATTCATCAACTCAGCTCGACGACCACTAAGTACTGATGCTACAGCATTGCTGAACTCATCATTAGTATCGATAACTACCTCTTCAACCGGCTCCATTTTAACGCCGTTTTCTTCAATAATAACAACCTCGGGTTTTCGAATCTGGAATTCGTATCCCTCTCGTCGAAGAGTCTCGATCAAGATTGACAATTGAAGTTCGCCTCTTCCAGCAACATAATAGCTGCCATCATCACCTTTTTCGATATTCAAACTGATGTTCGTCTCTTTTTCTCTGTCAAGTCTTTGTTGAAGAATCTTAGCTGTAACAAATTTACCATCTCGCCCAACAAGTGGAGAAGAGTTTGCTTCAAATTTAATTCTAACTGAAGGAGGGGAAAGCTTGATTTTAGGAAGCGGATCTGGATTTGACGCTGCACAAAGTGTCGAACCAATATCAGTTGACTCAATACCGATGATTGCAACAATCTCTCCTGCAGGAGCATCTGGAACTTCTACAAATTCCATTCCTTCACGAACCATGATTTTTTTAACACGGCCACGACCTTTTTCACCAGCTGGGTCAACAATAACTACAGCGTCATTAGCTTTAAGTGTACCTCGGTTAATTTTACCAATTAAATATCGACCCAAATGAGCATCAAAGGCAAGTGATGTGATTAGCATCTGAAGAGGTTCATCAGCATTACTTTTTGGAGCAGGAATATATTTGATAATACCATCAAGAAGTGGTCTCATATCACCAGGAATACTATTTGCAACCGTTAAATCTCCATCAGGAATCTCATTGAATACCTTACCTTCACGACCAATAGCGTAGAAAATAGGGAAGTCCAATTGGTCCATATCAGTTGCAAGATTTAAAAATAAATCATTCAATCTCTCGATCACTTTCTCAGGATTGGCATATTTTTTATCAATCTTGTTGATAATTACCATTGGTTTTAAACCTAGCTCTAAAGCTTTTTTCAAAACAAATTTTGTTTGAGGTTTAGGACCCTCTTGAGCGTCAACCAAAAGAATACAGCCGTCAGCCATATTTAATGTTCTCTCAACCTCTCCACCAAAGTCTGCGTGACCGGGTGTGTCGATAATGTTAATTTTATATTCACCGTATCGAACTGCGATGTTTTTAGCAAATATTGTAATACCTTTTTCACGTTCAAGATCGTTAGAATCAAGGATCATCTCCTGCTTCATTTCCGCTTGGTTGTCACGGAAAAGGTGATTCTGTTTCATAAATGCGTCGACTAAGGTTGTCTTACCATGGTCAACGTGGGCAATAATTGCAATGTTCCTTATCTTTAAAGGATCAACTCGTTTTGTATCGTTAGGGCTCACTAAGGGGGATTTTAGCACAAAAGCGAAAAAAAAGCACGACTTATAATGCTATTAAATTTTGGTATATTTCTTATCAGAAATTTTTAGATCAACCAACAAATTAATTGAGTGCTAAAAGTTTAAGTACGTTCTATACTTAGTTAATATTGCCTTGCATAAATTAAGAAATTACAAAATAACCAGAACATAATATAGAACATTGTACTTTGTTCTATATTTTAATATAATTGTACATTGTTAATTATCAATCAATAATTTAAAAATGCCTTTAGCTTCGATACTCAGACCTAAAAAACTTGATGGCTTTCTTGGTCAGGTACATTTAGTCGGATCAAAAGGGCCAATTCGAATATTGATTGAATCTGGAAAGATTCCAAGTATGATCTTTTGGGGGCCACCAGCAAGCGGAAAAACTACTCTAGCCGAAATCATTGCGACAACTGTAGACTCTGAATTTCTGAGAATCTCAGCTGTAACTGACGGTAAGGACGAACTCAGAAAAGTAATAAAAAGTGCAGAATCAAATAAGTTAATTGGTAAGTTAACTATACTTTTTATAGATGAAATACATCGCTGGAATAAGGCTCAACAGGATGCTTTGTTACCATTTGTTGAACGGGGGGATATAACACTAATTGGAGCGACTACAGAAAATCCGAGCTTCACTGTGATTTCCTCATTGTTATCGAGATCAAGAGTTTTTGTTTTTGACTCACACTCGCCTGAAAATATTTTAAAAGCACTAAAAAACGGACTTTCTTTACTCAAAACAACAGCTGATGAAAATGCTTTAGAGTTTCTTGCAGACATGAGCAACGGCGATATGAGATTTGCCTTAAACAGCCTTGAATTGGCAAAGGATATCTCAGAAGGAAAAAATATTACCAAGGAAAAGATAGAAAATGCTATCCAGAAATTCCTTAGATACGATAAAAATGGTGACGAGCACTACAATTTGATATCAGCTGTTCACAAAAGTTTGAGAAGCAGTAATCCTACTGCAGCGGTTTACTGGATGCTGAGAATGCTACATGCAGGAGAAGATCCACTTTATATTGCGAGAAGGCTGCTAAGGTTTGCCAGTGAGGATATTGGAAACGCCAATCCTAATGCTCTATTGATAGCTAATCTGACCTATGAAACGTGCCAAAAATTAGGAGTGCAGGAATGCGATACAGCACTAGTACAATGTACTGATTTCCTTGCACGGGCAACAAAAGACAATTCAGCTTATGTTGCCTCATCCAAAGCAAAGGAAGACATTAAAAAATATGGAAATTTACCAGTACCTATTCATTTGAGAAATGCTCCAACGTCTTTAATGAAAGAACTCGGTTACGGCAAAAACTATCAATATGATCACGATCTTGAAAACAAAAAATCTGATCAACAGTGTATGCCAGATGAACTAATTGGGCGAGACTATTTCAAAAAAAATTAGTTAACGATTAAAAACATTGTTCAAGATAGTAGCAATTACTGCAAAAATTACTAACGCTAAAACAGTGGTAAGTTCCAAAACAAATCTGCTTCCAAAGGTAAGGTTTGGAATAATTCCATTAAAAGGTTCAACGAACATCCCGCTTGCGTTGTAAAGCCAATTGATAAGTGGTGAAGTAGCAGAAACTCCCAATAATTTAAATATTAAACGCAACCCTAAAATAATTTCAATAAAACCAAATATTACGTTTAGGATGTTTCCGATTATTCTCATTGTCTTAATAGTACTTTTCGTTTAGTTTTTTGTCAAAAGATTGACCCAAAAAGGAATTTTCATTGCAATAAGAAATCCACCGGTCAAAAATCCTGTAAATCCAATAACAACTTGAATTATAAATGACGTTAAGAAAATCAATTTTGATTTTAAATTAGATTTTTTACTTGTTTTACCAACATCTGATTTTGTTGACGTGATAAGGGTTGATGTGTCTTTGCCGACTTCACTCTTTAGATTTAGTTTGAGATATTTCTCTAAATGATCCTTTTTCTGCTTTCGTGCAATAGCTTTTCTTTTATTATTAAGCTTGTTCTTATTTTTTTTATTATGTGAAATTTTTTTCATCTCAAATGAGTTTGAAGATAATAATAGAATAGTTATCTTCACTCATTATACTATAGGACCAACATTCTGTATATGCTTTTGCAAACGACAAAATTCCAGAATTGGAATCAAATTTTGAACAATTCAAGCATTGGCAGAGCTTTCTTTTTACTCTCTTTTCTAAACTCAAGAAGTTTGTCCAAATCCTCTTTGTAAAAGAAGATTAGGTTTTTAACATGAACCTTTTTTAGGTAGAATTGTTCACGCGCCATGTATGCAGACAATGTTCCTGGCTTTATATTGAGCACTTTTGCAGCTTCATCGACATGAATAATTTCTTTTAATCCCGTTTTGGTTTTTATATACAAATTGTTCATTAAAAATTATGTTAAATGATTTTAGCTTAATTTGCAGGATTAATTAACTATCGTCATAAACAATCATTAAAAATTATGATGATTCCTTTTCACGAAGGAAGTATTTGCGTGAAGTTAAAAGCGGTTGTAAAGCTTTAAAGAGTTCATCATAGTTTTCAACCAGAATAACCTCTTTACGTACTTTACCGTACTTTCTTTCAAGTCTTTCACTCACAATTGCAGATGAATTGCCGACAATTATCGGAATACCAAGTTTTGGGTAAGTTAGAGCTGGTATATCGTTATAATCATTGCCAATAAATATGCATTTTGAAATATTAAGGTTTAGATGCTTTTCAATCCATTCGATACCGCTTCGTTTATTAATACCTCTGGTGCACAGTGATAAACTACCTTCATTGGATGTGATTTCGAGATTTTCCAGGTCAAGTCTCGCAACAATTTGCGTAGTCGCGTCTGGATTCTTTAGCGAAATACCTATTTTAGAAGATGAGTCGTTTGCAAATATTTCTTCAAATACTGAATACAGAATTTGAAACGATCCAGGTTCTTTTGAGATTCCCACAGAGTACACATCATAGCCCTTTGGTGTAGATTTTTTTAATGACATTAACTTGACTTCATCTGCATCGAATAGAAATAACTTAGTACTTCCGCCTGGTTTTCCAGAAAGTTCGATTGAGTCGATTTGGGTAATATATTCGTCAAAGAGATGCTTTAGAATCTGTTTTTCTTCTTCTTGGAATGTATAGTGTCTAAAAATAACTGATCCATCTAGCGAAGCTATTGTACCGCCATTATTTAATACTACACATCCGTATCGTCTAATATATTTTTTTATGTCCTCAACATTATTTGGATGAATTAGCCTTCTTTTGCGGAAAAGTCTGCCAGCTTTGCTATGAAACCAGACTGATTTTCTTGTCCCAAAGACCTTATTAAAATCTTTAATTACAAGCCAACCATTTGGATCACGAGCTGTAACTGGAAATATAGGAATTCCTTGAATTAAACGAGCAATATTTGCAATGATAGGGAGTCCTTTTGCAAACTTTTCCTTCCCCCTCGTGGATCCATCAATATCAGCAAAGATAGCTTCAATTTTATTAATATTAAAACGACTAAACATGTGAAAAACCTCAAAACTTTAGAATATTTTTGTTAGTTGAAGTTTGCATAAGTATATAAAATAACAGCAATTTTAACCACTTTTTCAGTAACGACGATATAATTAAAACAGTAAACTGGTATTTATTCTTTAGTTAGTTTGGCAGAGATATCTGTTTAAAAATTTTATATAGTGCTGTATATTTTCGCTTTTAGGATTTTTAAGAAAGTTGTTTTTCATATCACGATCAAAAAAACCGATGTATGCATCAAAAACAAACATTTCATATTTGTGATCATTATACTGCTTTAATGACATTCCATAACCTTGAAGGAGATCAGGAATATTTTCGCCAAATCCCTCCCATTCGTCCATATCCCTAATGGTTTTACCGATCTCGCGGAATTTATGAAAAGAGAGAGAGAGCTCCCAGTCCAGCACACAGGTTATTTTTCCACTATTGTTCACTAAAATATTTTTGGTTAGGAAATCATTATGAACTAAAACAGGTTTGAAACTCCATTCTTTTATTGAATCAGTGACTGAGCGAAATTTTTTCGAACATTTTTCATCAATTACTTTGTGATCAGCTAGAAAATTTGCTACTTCATCTACCTTAAGATCGTTTTCCAGATACTCTCTCCAACTTCTATGTTTTGAGAGCTGATTATGAGACCAATCAAATGTCCTTCCAAAACCTTTGGTCTTGATTGAATGAATCTTTGAGACAATTTCACCCATTTGGCGGTATAATTCTTTTCTATTGCCTTTAAATGCATTACCAGAAACACCTTTTTTGAATTTAGCTACATAATATGGAAACGGAACAATATGATTTCCTACTTCTAGAACCTCAGGAACAGGCACCCCAGCTTCTTTTGCGACCTTAACACACCATTGCTCCTTGAGATAATCATTGATTTTTGTATGATCTCTTGAAAGTCTAACCACCACATCTGATTCGTGCCCAAGTGTGTGCACCATGAAGACCTGATTTGTATCTCCATTTTTTAATTGAACTATCTCGCCGATATCAGCAGTGTACAATTCACTCACAAGTTTTCGAACATGCTCTTTGCGGATCTGATTGGTCGCCATATGTTTAATTTACCCAGTACAATAAACAATAATTATAGATTATAACACAGAGTTTGTATCCCCATTCTATATTTTTAATGAAGATTATTGCAATAAGTAACCAATGCATTATAAACTCTATTAACAAGTGCCATGAAAGATAAAAAGGGTTTTCGTAAATTTAAAAGTAAAGAAAGTCAATTCGACTCAAATTCGACAGGAAGTTCTCGATGGCCAAAAAAAAGTTTTTTAAAGCATAGCAAAAAAAATCACTTTGACGGTGGTGCTGGAAGGTTTAGCAATGAAAATCATGAATCTATATTAAAAAAAGACACTTCATGGCAAAGTGTAGCCACAAGTTATAATAAAACGGTAGGTGAAAAAGGCCACTATTTTCATCAAACAATTATCATTCCTAAAGCTATAGGGCTTCTAAAATTTAGAGGTGACTCATCAATTCTGGATTTAGCTTGCGGTCAAGGAATTTTAGCAAGATATATTCCTGAGGAGTCTTATTACCAAGGCGTTGACCTTGCCTCTGATCTAATTAAGTATGCAAAGGAGCAAACTCATGGAAAGAATGTACACTTTGATGTAGCAGATATTACAAAACCTTTAAAAATAGAAAAAATCGACTTTACTCACGCTACTATAATTTTAGCTCTGCAAAATGTAGAGGATATGAATGGAGCTCTCAAAAATGCCTCTAAACATCTAATTCCTGGAGGTAAACTACTTATTATTTTAAATCATCCGTGTTTTAGAATTCCAAAGCAGACTAGCTGGGAAATTGATGAAAGGAATAAAATTCAGTATCGAAGGGTAGATAGATATAACTCTGCAATCAAAATTCCTATAAATATGAATCCGGGAAATGCTTCAGCTACAAAACTTACCTGGTCATTCCATAACCCGATTTCAGCTTATAGTGAAGGCTTAAATAAAGCAGGTTTTATAATTGAAAAAATTGAAGAATGGGTTTCAGAAAAAGAGAGCCAGGGTCCCGCAGCGAAAATGGAGAATAGAGCCAGAGAAGAATTTCCTATGTTTATGGCGATTCTAGCAGTTAAAAAGCACTAAATTTATTTATATAATAAATAAAGTGTTGTATTATTAAATGAATCAAATTATGAGTGAAGTACCTAGTTCAGAAACTCCAAATATTACAAATCTTGACCTTACTCATTTGCAGAAAGGCGATACATTATCCATTCTAGCGCCAAATGAAGAAATACTTGAATTAGAAATTGATGAACCTGCAAGACAGATGCTGCTTGATAAAGGATCAAAACGACCCTCACCAGTAATTGCAACTGTTAGTAGAGGAGGGGTAGAGGTCAAAACAACTACAGATACGACTCCATATGTTGTTGGAAGTAAATTGGAATTATATTCGCTAGCAGATCGTGATATAGTTGTGGATAATCTAATCTCAGGAACCTGTTTTGCATTTTCCAAACCAGATAGTAGAAGAGAAATATATCCAAATATTTACAACAATCCTCTAGATCGTGTTGGTGATGGAATAATGGTATCAAGAAATACTATCGTTACCAGAAACAGAGAAGGCGTTCCAAGTCCGGTAAATAATGCAGAAATTGCCTCATTTGAACCTCAGCCTAACGTAGAATTCGATCGAATAAATGATTTGGTAAATCGAATCAAAGCAGAGTTTAGGACTAATGGAGGTGAAGCAATTCGTAACAGTGAAAATAACATTACTATTATTCAACAAAGTGATTCAGATGACTTTGCAGTTATGGAGAATGGTAGGCATGCCTTTAAAATCAGAAAAATCGAAGGTAGCTCAAAAGGTGAAATCCACTATTTAGTCGAGAGGAACTTAGCTTTCGTGACAAAAGGGGAAGGACGAGTAGGTAGATTTGCATATGTGATAAGTAATTCACCTAAATATGATAAAACACTTTACGTTGAAGTCAGCAATTTGCTAGATACAGAAAATGATATAAACCAATTACATGGGTTTACATTAGAAATACTGCCTGATGGCAGCGAAAGAAAAATTGCTCGTCTAAGTCAAGAGCAGAATCTAGCACTGACAGTTGAGGTTGAAGAAGGTACAATCAAACATCGAAACGAAGAAATCACAATTCCTGTTGCTGATCCAATTAATGATATTGCTAAGCTCTCAAAAGTATGTGAACCTTTGGCAGAAGTAGAATCTAAACCCACTTTAATTGCAACAATTCGAGAATTCCTCAGAAGAAAGCCTTAGTAGCTCAATATATTAATTTAGATTATTGAGTTTAGATAGCAATTTCATTTTGGAATTAACTTAAATCTTGATTAGTAACAAATTACAAACCAATCGTAAAAGTTGTACCATTGCCTAAAACGCTTTCAACCTTTAGATTAGCTTGAATTTGATCGGCAAGCTCTTTTGCGATTGACAATCCCAATCCAAATCCTTCGTCATTCCTATCATCGGAAGCTCTATAAAATCTATCAAATATCTTATTTATATGCTTCGGATCGATTCCAATTCCAGTATCTGATATTTTAATGAACAAATGGTCAGAATCTCCGTCAGTTTCGACGGTTACTTTACCGTTTTCCATATTATATTTGATTGCATTGTCGATAATGATTGACAGCAAACGCTCTAGTTTATATTCATCGGTTTTAGCTATTAAATTCTTGTTTGATGGAATGTACAGTAGCTCTACATCATTCTTACTGGCATATTTTTTGTAATTATTTGTGAGTTTCTCCAATAAGCTATTAACATCAACTTTTTGACTTGGATTAATATCTTTATTATTATCTAATTTTGCAATCTGTAAGAGACTTTGTGTTAACGAGCTAAGTTTATTTATTTCTTCAATTAAGCTTTGTGTAAATTCTTTATACTCTTCTACTGTAGCTCTTTTTGATCGGTTTAACACCTCTGCTTCAGTTTTAATTGCTGTTAATGGCGTTCGAAGTTCGTGTGATGCATCGGATACAAATTTCTTTTGCTTATTTAGTGCTTGAATGATCGGTTCAAGAGTCTGACCCGATAGAAAGTATGAAAGAAATGCGGAGAGAGTCAAAAGTGACATGTCTAGAATAATGATGTTAACTAAAAATCCTTTTTTTACATCCTGAACAATTGAATCTATTCGCTGGATATTTGCTGCAGCAAAAGGATCACCATAATCGACGTAATTATCTTCAGTGTATTGTTTGAAACTCTCAAATTTTTGAAATTGACTGTTATGTGTACTAATCGCCAAGGATGAGAGAATAAAAACGATAAAAAAAATAATAACAAAGTAAAGAAGTGATAATTTAACTCTTGCTAATTTGTACGGTTCATTCATTTTATTCGATTATTTTATAACCAAGGCCTCGTACAGTTTTAATTAGCTGCTTTTCATTTTTAAAAGCTTTATCAATCTTGGCTCTTAGATTTTTCATATGTACAGCAATTACATTTGATACGATATCTGAATCATAATCCCAAACATGAGCTACAATCTGATCTGCAGATAAAACAGCTCCCTTGTGAATTAAAAGATATTCAAGAATTTTATACTCTCTCTTTGATAATTCTATTACAACTCCGCTTCTGGTTACGTTGAGAGATTCAGGCAATAATGTAAGTGTACCTGCTACAAGAGCCACTTGATGTGAGTTTGCTCGTCGTATCAAAGCTTTTACTCTCGCAAAAAGTTCGTCAAAGGAAAATGGTTTTGCAAGATAATCATCAGCTCCAATTCTTAATCCTTCTACTTTTTCATCAATTGAATCTTTAGCAGTTAGAATAATGACCGGAATTATCATTTTTTTCATTCTAACTCTGCGTAAAACGTTGAGACCATTCAATTTGGGAAGCATTAAGTCAAGTATTACTAAGTCGTATTCTCCTTCCAAAATCATATTCAGTCCCTTTTCACCATCAAAAGCCAGATCTACGTCAAAATATTCTTCAATAAAACCTTTACGTAATGATTTTGCTATTTTTTCTTCGTCTTCAATTATTAAAAGTTTCATAGTATTTGTATTAAGGTAATAAAGTTAAGTTTTGGGCCATTATTGATCCTGATGAATCAATAGTCCCAATTGCTTTTATTGACTTGCCATTCTGAATATCAGAAAATTCTCCCGACTCCTGTTTTTCAAATTTAGTATTTTTACTTATTGTGACCGTGTATTTGCTTTGATTCAACGAAGTAATTGTTATTTTGTCAGTGTCAATTCTATCGACTATCCCTCGGTACATATCCCGCCCCTCCGGCATTGGTTTATTAGATTTTTGATAGTTATCACTATTTGGATTAGCCTGAGTGGAATTCACTAGAGAGATACTTTCGGCTGTCACAGAGTTATTTTCTCTCTTGCAACCAATTAAAACAGTGGATTTAGTATGAATATCGTTTTGATTTGCTTTTACAGACCTAATTATACTTGTTGAATTAGAAATTTGTACAATTTTTTCCAAATGATTATCAGCCGAATCAACAATTATAAGTTTATCAGATACACTTGTGATTTTACCACGAATAGTAACAATATTGACCATATCAGACAAATTGCGAGATCCATGTGATCTAGATGGAGATTTGGAGGTTAATGATTGATCAGATTGGGCTTTATTATTATAAGAAAAATATGCTATGCCAGCGCAAACAATGACAACTACAAATCCAGCTGAAACTACAACCTGAGTTTTTGCATTTTTAATGTTTGTCATTGCGATTGAAAGTATGTTGATTACAAAGATGTTAACAATTGATTATGAAAAGCACATGAACAAATACTACCTTTATTTTTTTACCCAGTCCAACTAAACTGAGTCATGACTAATCGTTATGGGGTAACTTCTAAGGAGGCAAATTACCGCTCTATCACGAAGGCTTTAACATATCGGTCGACAATACTTATATCCGACGCAACAGTGATTTCTTTTATCACCAGCGATACTTCATCGACACTAGGAATAATTGCTTTTACTAACTCTGCCAGTACACTTCTATATTTTGTACACGAAAGGCTTTGGAATAAAATTACATGGGGAGTCCACAGCCACCCTGATAAATATAACGGCAGACTGCATGAGAGAACTTATCGTACAGTAACAAAATCTATAACCTACAGGTTGCTGGGAATGGTTTCCGATACTTTTATTGTCTCTAGCTTAACCATGCATGCCGAAAAAACATTATGGATAATCCTGTTTACCAATCTTACAAGTACAATTCTTTATTTCATTCACGAGAGGGTTTGGAATAACTACCACTGGGGCAAACAACCAGAAACTGCAGATAATATTCCCGAAGGAACATTAATTTAATTCATTTAACATTTAGGAATAGATTGTAATTCGATCCTGACTGTTAATCTCTGCTACAATATTAATGATGAAAGAAACAGTATTTACAAAAATAGCTCAAAAACAGATTTCTGCTTTTGTAATTGATGAGGATGATGAATTTATGGCATTTTTGGATATTAAACCATCTGTTTATGCACAGACTTTAGTAATCCCAAAAGAATGGCATGATTCATATGCTTTTAGTAATGATGATGAGTTTATGAGTAAATTTATGGCGTATGTTAAGAAAGTAGCACTGCTAATTGATCAAAAAATTGGATCAGAAAGATGCCTGTTAATGTTTGAAGGTTATGGAGTCGATCACCTTCATGCTAAACTTTATCCTGTGAAATCAGGAGATGAGGCTTTTGCATTCAGTCCAACAAATAGTGTCGAATTTAATGATGAAATTGGCAAAGAAATAATTAAAAAAATACAGAAATAATGCTTTTGCCATTAAATGGGGAAGAATTCGCCCATAAGTTTATCAAAGGCGAATCGAATAAGGTTCTGTTACTCCTCCACGGTACCGGCGGAGATGAAAATGACCTAATCCCACTTGCCAGATTTTTGGCGCCAAATATGTCTTTTTTAAGCCTAAGAGGCAATGTTTCGGAAGATGGAATGTTGAGATTTTTTATACGTTACGAAACAGGTATTTTTGATCAGGAGAATATGCTCACTGAAACTCAGAAACTTAACTCATTTATTGATTGGGCGTCAAATGAATATGGTTTTAAGCTTGATGATTTAATATTTTTTGGATACTCTAACGGCGCTAATTTCGCTCTAAGTTATCTATTCCGATATCCGTCAAAAATTTCAAGGGGAGTAATTTTGCATCCACAAATACCATTTATTCCGGATAGTCCTATTGATTTATCAACAACTAAATTATTGGTGACTTCAGGAAAACACGATCCGTATTCTACTGAAGAAAATATGCAAATACTTCAAGAGGTTTTAGAGTCAAATAAAGCCGAATTGATTCAATATCGAAATGATGGGGGACATGAAATGACTGAAGGAGAGATCAATGAGGTAAAGGACTTTTTTACTGATATTGCATAATTAAAGCAATTAACTTTAATTCAATAAATCTTATTATGAGGCTATGAGGGGGATAGAATATTTTATACAATGTGCTTCAGTGCAATCACCACCCACCGCCACCGCCTCCACCACCACCACCGCCTGATGATCCTCCTGACCCGCCACTGGATCCAGGAGCAGTTGAGGCAGAGCTTACAAATGAAGTTAAATTATTGGTAAAATCGTTCGCCGCACCTGAATTTACAAAAGAACTTAATCCTCCTAAATAAAGATAAGAGGAATTGTATGAATTATCCATTTGAGCAGATGCAATGACTTTTTCAAATCTTCCAGTCCAATTTGTTTCAACATCAAACGCAATAGCATATGGAAGGTACTTTTGATAAATTTCGAAAGTATCGGGAATTTCCTGGTTCATTAGTTTGAGGTCATCCTCCTCAGCTGTTGAGAGGTACATTTTAAACCCTTCAAGTTTATCTTTTAATAAGCTTCCGACATCTGTTCTGGCTTTTAATAAAAAAGCAAAAAAGAGATGAAAAATAAGCTGAATAATTATTAATACAATAATAACAATTGTAATGTTTTTTTGGA
>JAYTAQ010000167.1:0-2600 GCA_043737415.1 bacterium | reverse complement strand
AACCTGTAATAACATCAGCAGTTGGCCTCTGTGTTGCAACAATAAGATGGATACCAATAGCACGGGCTTTTTGAGCAATACGGATAATCGAACCTTCTACTTCCTGCCTGTACTGCATCATTAAATCTGCAAACTCGTCGATCACAATAACGATGTAAGGCATTAAATTACCCGTTTGTTTAACGTAATCTTCAATGTTACGAACCTTGGCTTCCTTAAGGGTCTTATAACGCTCCTCCATTTCATTAACAGCCCATTTTAAAGCATTCGAGGCTTTTGACATATCAGTGATTGGGCTAGTGAGAAGATGAGGAATGCCGTCATAGGGAGCCATTTCAACCATTTTGGGATCTATCATAATAAACTTGAGTTCATCCGGACTTTTTTGCATCAGCATGCTGATAATAAAGGCATTAATCAGTACTGACTTACCCTGACCTGTAGCTCCAGCTACCAAAAGGTGAGGCATTTTTTGAAGATCTCGAACTGTAGCAACGCCTTGAGTGTCAATTCCTACTGCAAGACCTAGGTTGAACTTTGAAGGGTCATCGTTTACCGGCTTGAATGATTCTCGTAACTGAGTCATCTGCCTGATATCGTTTGGAACGTCGATTCCAATATATGACTTACCAGGAACAAGCTCAATTCGTAAATCAGAAGGTGAAGCCAGAGTCAAAGCTAAATCCTTGGATAAATTTGAGATTTTAGTAAATTTAATACCTGCTGCAGGATCAATAAAGTATTGGGTAACCGAAGGTCCGATGCTATATCCCAGAATTTTCGCCTGAATATTAAAGCTCCTAAGGGTTTCAAGAATTGCTTTTGCTTTACGCTCTATAACCTCTTTTGGGTCTTGCTGTTTTGGCTTAATCTGATCAAGGAGGTCAATAGGTGGAAGTACCCAATCGGTATATTTTCGAACTGAAAGATCGAGCTCGACTGCATCATCCCCACTTCCCTCTCGAACAGGACGTGTAACTTGAGCGGGGTTTGGGCGGGCCATAGCAGCAAGATTAATATTTACATCCTGTTTTGGTCCTGCAATTGGAAGATCTTTTTTACCTGAGATATCACTGACCATCTTTATTGACAGAAGGTTAGGATCCATTGGTGTATAAGGATCAAGGAGCGGAACAGGTTTTCCATCGGCGCCGATTTTAGCCTTGCCTCCCTTTGTAACGATATTCATCTCCAGTTTATCTATTTTAGCCTTGCTCATCTGGATAAATCCAACAATGCGCACTACAATATTTTTAATTTCAACAGAAACTTTTGCAATAAAATCAAAAAAATCCATAAACCACTCTGATACTTGCTTTGGAGTGATACTTAATGCTGTTAGGAGAGAGAAAGACATAAGTATTGTTAATACTACAAAAGCTCCTTCAACAGCGAGTCTGTCAATTGCAAACTGAGATATTCTATATCCAATTAAGCCACCATACAAACCTTGTTCTGCGAGTGATTTTGACTCACCGATATTAGCAAAAAGCTGAACCCATCCAAGAAAACAGAACATAAAAATAATCAAAAACATAACAACTTTCGTAGAATTAAACTTAGTTTTCGTCCCGAAAAGCCTAAGTGCAGTGCAAAATAGCACTAAAGACATGACAGAAACACCCAATCCAAAGTAGCGTTTAAAAATCATTAAAGCTTCAGTTTGAGCGAAAATACTTAGGACAAGTAAAGCTGAGATCACAAGACATACTACACCGAAAACCGCTAAGGATTCAGGATCTTTAATAGTAATATGTTTTGATTTGCGTTTTCTTCCCAACTGAGTTTGATTATAAAAAAATATCACATAACTAGGATTTCACCGCGTTATTATCTATTTATATACAAGATATTACCAAAAATCAAAGATTACAACATTTAATGACGTTTTTCTTTCACATAGATTTACATTCCTATATAATTACAAACCTATATCAAGCATGATTAAACATAAATTATTATCGAAAGACGTTGAGACTCTATTAAAAGCTGCAAAGTCAGAGAAAAAAATAAAAATCTCATGCATAGTACCGGCATATAACGAAGAAGCTAGAATTGCAAAAGTGCTTAATTATATTAAAGATTACCCTTTTTTTGATGAAATTTTAGTAGTTAACGATGGGTCAACTGACATAACTGCAGAGGTTGTTGAAGAATTTACCTCAAACACAAAAATTAAGCTTTTATCTAATGACGTAAATAAAGGCAAGGCAGCCACAATTATTAATGGAATTAATAATGTTGAGGGCGAGCTTATAGTGTTAATAGATGCTGACCTGGTGGGACTTACTCATGAAAATATTGATAAACTTCTTTATTACATACTTTGCGAAGATTATTCAATGACTATTCTCGACAGGGCTAGTGACAGGGCTAAAATAATAGGAGGCTGGTCAAACCTCACACGATTCTGGGGAGGCGAAAGGGCTTTCTGGAGAGATGATTTTAATAAAATCAATTTTAATTTAGATAAGAAATTTGGATACCTTCTGGAAGCTGAATTGAACCTGTTTTTCATTAATGCTAAAAGGAATGTTATAAGCATTTACTGCAAAAATCTAAATACAATCTACAAAAACAAAAAAATTGGCCAAGTAAAG
>JAYTAQ010000166.1:0-2652 GCA_043737415.1 bacterium | reverse complement strand
GAGTAGTAAACAGTTCAGGAGTAGTAAACACTGCAATGTCGGTCTTCATTTTAGGGGGAGGGCGATCGCATCCTGTTTATCACCCGATAGCGTTTTCAATCCCGTGCTGAGCATAGATAGCCAGAAAAGATTTTCAATCAGTCACTAATCCGTGCCAGCTTATATTTAGCTATTGCCGCTAAATCAATCTGATCAGTGATTTCAGCCAAATAGCATAGAGTATCGCAAATCTCACTTATGGACATTTGATGTTCCGAGTTCAACGCAAATTTTCCAACAAAATATTGAAGAAATTTCTCATCGACAACTCCGTTTCTGTGACAATATAAGTGCCTTATCTGAAGCACTTTCTCTATTTCATTTTGTTTGGATTCGTCAAGGACATCCAAAGTGCTTATTTGTCTATTATCTTTAATAAAACCTTTCACACTGCCCTTTTGCAGCTTACTAAGTTTCTCCTTTGCCCAATACTTTACAAATTCTTGCAAGTCCGAGCATTTTAGAACCTCTTCGATAGTAACTTCTTGCTTAGACTTTAGTGTTGCCGGATGTGCGAGAAAAATTTCATACAACAAATCAGACAAATAAGTTTCAAAGTTATCCACAAAAGAGGAAAACAATATTCTTGTAAGTATCTTTCCTTCTTGATTAATTGTAGGTACGTTTGCATCTACTGGATAAAGTATCTGACCTAGATCATCTATTATTTTCAATATACTTTGATAGTGCTCAATTAACTTAGTCTTAGCATTTGTCGCCTTTTTTTTATACTCTTCAAGCTGCTGGTTTATAATTTTTATTCTTAAATACCCGTTTGGTTTGAATTGAACTTCAGTATAATTTAAGAGTCTAACTTCAGAGCCAATTCTTTTATATATTTTGTCCTCTACAGAAATTAATGAATTCGATTTTTCAACTTTTATTATGTAAAGTTTTTTCCCATTATATTCAACATATTGATAATATATTTTTGGTTGAGGCGAAAGAAGGTCTAATGCTTTGTGAGTGATCGCATTAGCATGAAAATCTTCACTTAATCCATTTATTTCAAGATCGTCTGACACGCCCAAAACAATATATCCGCCGTCAGCATTAGCGAATGAACTTATGAGTTGAGCGATATTTTTTGAAGGCGGCAAAACAGATTTATATTCAAGCGTAGAGCTTTCCGCCTGTCCAATAATTTGATTTAGTTCATCTTTAATATCCATGATTTAGACGAGAATTCTATTAATACCTGTTGCTTTAAGGACTCTTCCTAACGTTAAATGTTTAGGATTATCAACACCATTGTCGATCCACAATTCCGCGTTAGAATTATCTAAAGTATCTTTTTCAGAGCTATAGTGGATGATTACTTCTTCGTTATCCGATGGTCTTACAACAATATATACAGGTATGCCCTCTTTTTTTATTCCTCCAATTACAGTGGTGGCTAACTCTTCCCATTCACTGCAATCGTAATCTGGATGTGTCTTTAAATAGTCAATAACATTAGCTTTAGCCCTACCAATCAACTCTTGAGCATATGTAAACATTTCTATTGTCGGTATAGAAGTATGAGTAAATTGAGAGGCAAAAGTCGTATCCTTTAGAGCTTCCTCAAGCTCTTTAACCGATGTCACTCCTAGACTCGCTAAAGTTTCTTGGGTAATTAGTATTTTAGAATTATCAGTAGTAATATTCTGAGCTAATTCCATTTTTCTCTTTAAATCAGGCACACTATTAGCACCGAATTCCTCTAGGAGATCCGTTAGCTCTTTCGCTTTCCGAATTTCTTCAACCAGTTCAGGGCTTGCAAGCTTTGAAAGAGGAATTTCACTTTTTAGGACAAGATATAAATTATCTTTGTCTTCGATTGTATCTACAAAAAGTTTCTCTTTGCTTCGATAAAGATCGCCAAAGAATTCTTCAGCTTTTTCTGGGTTATGCTCAAACCATTCTACAAGTTTTATGATGGAAAGTCTTCTTTTTCTGTCATTGTTGTCATCATTCCTCATCAATTCTTTGGTTATTAAATTTGCAATACTTTGCAATGTAGTTATATTACTATCACCCTCAAAATATATGTCCTGATGGATTAGCTTGTTATAGTAATTGTGACCAAGTAGAAATGCAACTTCCTTAAGCGTTTCATCTTCTATTGCATCTGCCGAAAGCTCTTTACGGTTTTTAAATAATCCTTCTTGATTTGGAATAAGGTTGTTACTGTCAAACTGGTTTTGTCCACCGACTTTATAAATAAACTCTATACAGTTATTGAGCCAAGTAAGAGATTGGTTCTTATCTACTTCAAGTGTTCTAATTAATTCTGCAATATTGGCTTTACCTTTCAGGTCGACGACAAGATCATCAATGTCAACCTTTTTACAACCCTTCCATATTAGTTCTGCCCATTCATGAATATGTTGCTTTAGTGGCAATTTGTTTACTTTAAGATCAGATGAAAGCTTCCAAATTTTTTCTCTATCTTCTTTAGTTAAAGCCGGATCGGGAAAATAAACATCATCGAACAAAGTTTTACCATCTTCAGTTTCTATTACTTTTGATTCTTTGACGATCTGTCTTAATCGTGTTTGGATGCTGGTTAAAAATAATTTTTCATCAGGATATTTTTCATTTACAAAAGGTATTTTAGTTTCTGCAATGTTA
>JAYTAQ010000165.1:0-2687 GCA_043737415.1 bacterium | reverse complement strand
TTGTACTAGTTCTTCGTGAGTTGTATGTGCCATTTTTAATCATATCAAACCAAAATTAAAAATACTAAACAAACTGTACGTCACCATAAAAATATAATATCGTCTGGAATGGAGAAAAAATGTGTAATAATCAGAAAGTTACAGGTCAAAGACTTGGCGAACGGCTTTCTGGAAACAATGGAAGGGCTTTCTACTGTAAATTTGACCCCAGAAAAAGCTGAGAAAGTGTTAAAGAAACGTGAACGGATGGGCATAAAGACTTACGTTGCATGTCTACCTGAAACCGAATACATCGTTGGTACAGCTTCTTTAGTTTTCCAAATTAAAATGTTCAGAGCTGGAGGTGTTGTGGGAATTATCGAAGATGTTGCAGTTCATCCTGATTATCGAGGAAAACATTATGGAGTCGAACTTATTGAATATGTTATAAAGATGGCAAAAAAAGCAAAATGCTATAAAACAATTCTTTATTGCAACAACAAAAACGTCTCATATTATGAGCAATTCGGCTTCCACTCTCATGAAGTGCTGATGAGAATTGATTTCTGATTTCGAATCAATTTCCTTTATTTGTAATTGTATATTAAAATCAACCTAATTTAATATAGATTTAACTTTAATATGGCTACTTTACGAGAACTTAGAGATTCGAGAATTGAAAAATTAAATAAGATTCGTGAAAAGGGTATTGATCCTTATCCAGCGAAATCATTCCGAAGCATTAGCAACATTGAGGTTCATAACCGATTTGATAAGCTTGAAGGTAAAGAAGTTATCGTTTCTGGGCGCGCGCTTGCTGTGCGTGAACATGGGCAATTAGCATTCATTGATATTAAGGATAGTACGGGAACGATACAGCTTTATTTAAAGCCAGAAAATATTAAAAATGTTGACTATTCAAAAAGTGAGCTAGATTTCTCAGATATTCACCTACTCGACTCTGGAGATTTTGTTGAAGGCAAGGGTATTATTACCAAAACTAAGCGTGGAGAGATCTCGGTCGAAGTCTCTGAATTAAGGATTTTAACAAAATCTATTCGACCCATGCCTTCTGCGTGGGACGGGCTTTCTGATAAAGAAGTTAGATTGCGAAGAAGATATTTGGATTTAAATGTAAATGAAGAGGTTTTCCAGAGATTTTTAAGAAAAACTAAGTTTTGGGAAGCAACTAGAGAGTTTATGAATAAGCGTGGATTTCTGGAATTTCATACCCCAATTCTAGAGCAAGTTCCAGGAGGCGCTGATGCTAGGCCTTTTGTGACCCATCACAACGACCTTAACCAGGATTTTTATCTAAGGATTTCTCCCGAGCTTTATCTAAAAAGAATTATTGGTGGCGGCTATGAAAAAGTTTATAGCATTGGCCCAAATTTTAGAAATGAAGGGATGAGTGACGAGCATCTAGCTGAGTTTAATAATATCGAATGGTACTGGGCATACGCTGATTACCGCGATAATATGATACTAGTTCGAGATCTTATACGTCATACAGCTCAGGAAGTTTATGGAAAGACAACGTTTGAAAAGAATGGTTTAAAGTTTGATTTAATGGACGAATGGAAGGAGATTGATTACGTTGCAATAATTAAAGAAACTTTTGGAATTGATATTTTTGAGTCCACTGATGAGGAAATGATGAAGGCTCTTAAGGACAATAATGTAAAACTTTCAGGAACTATCAATCGAAACCGGATGATCGATAATCTTTGGAAGGTAATTAGAAAAACTTTAGCAGGTCCTGCATTCCTGGTTAATGAGCCTAAATTTATGTCTCCTCTTGCAAAATCTAAAGCTGATGAACCGAGACTTACAGAGAGATTCCATGTAGTTATCGCAGGTAGCGAAAATGGCAACGGTTATTCAGAGTTAAATGATCCTCTTGATCAGTTGGACAGATTTGCTGAACAACAAGCCCAAAAAGATGCTGGTGATGATGAAGCGCAGATGCTTGATATTGACTTTGTAGAAATGCTTGAGTACGGTATGCCACCTACCTCAGGCTATGCACACGGAGAGAGACTTTTCTGGTTCTTTGAAGACGTCAGTGCACGTGAAGGGACTATGTTTCCTCAAATGAAGCACGAAATTGATGAGGTAACTAAAGGTATCTATCCTGAGATTTTTAAAAAGAATGAGATTAAAAAAACTGAAAATACCATTGAAGTTGTTCAGGATTTCTCAAAGAAAATAGTTGTTGTTGTAAACGGAGAGCTTCCTAATTGGCAAATTACTAACGCAATCGGGCATGTGTCGGCTTATATTGGTAACCAACTTAAGGATTCATTTGGAACCGGAGAGAATTTTAGAACAAAGGATAATAAGAACCATCCTAGAAATACTCAATTCCCGATTGTTGTACTTTCTGCAAAACCAGGCCAAATGACAAATTTACTTGATAAAGTACGTGAGTCAGGCCTTCTTTACCATGATTTTATACGCGAGATGATCGAAACTTCTGACGACAAAAAGATTTCAGACATCTTAGCTGACAAACACGACAGTGAAATTGAATTATTAGCAATCGGTTTTTTTGGCAAGAATGAAGATGTCGATAAATTAACGAAAAAGTTTAGCTTGTTCAAGTAATTTATTACTTTATTTAGGCTCTATTTATTAAAGAAATAGAGCCTTTTTTCTTTGCCAAAAATATTAAATATTTTTAGGTAAACTTTTGGGACAACAATATT
>JAYTAQ010000164.1:0-2692 GCA_043737415.1 bacterium | reverse complement strand
CTCCGAATTTTTTTGATAAATTCGGAGACGAGTATATTTTCTCGCGGGTTGATTTGATGATTACCGATAAATTTAAAGTTGGTGTTGTAGGAAAAAACGGTACAGGTAAAACCACTTTTTTAAACATTCTTGCCGGTCATTTAAAGCCTACTAGAGGTAAAATAACAATCGATCCTCCAAAGTCAAAAGTCATATATCATTCTCAAGTTTTGGAGCCAGAGCTACTTTTTCCATCTGAAGTAGGTATAGAACTCACATGTCTAACTTATCTTTTGAGTCAGAGGACTGATATTTTTGAGGTGTGGAAAAAACTTAATGCAACTAATGCGGGAGATAATCCAGAGTATAGCAATTGGATAGGTGATTACTCTGATCTTGGTGGTTATTTCTATGAGGATAGAATTTATGACGTTTGCAAAAAACTGAAGCTTGAAACGGATAAAGAAGTAATTCATCTATCTGGAGGCCAAAAGACACGTTTACAGTTATCTAAACTTTTGATTCAAGATGGAGATATTTTACTTCTCGATGAGCCTACGAATCACTTGGATGTCGATGGAATTGATCTTTTTTATAATTATATTAAAGATTTCAAGGGTTTAGTTGTAATCGTCTCCCATGATAGAAATCTTTTGACTCAATGTGTAGAGCGGATTGTGGAGTTTGAACATAATAAAATTATGGAGTACTCAGGCAACTACGAGTATTATCGTGATGAGAAACGCAGATTGAAAGTCGTAGCTGATAATAAGTTTAAAGATAATGAAAAAAAAGTTGATCAACTAAATGAGGCAGCAAGGAGTCTTGAGGATAGAATTAAGAGACATAACCAGAGAAAGCTTGAAGTTGAAAAAAACATTAAAACTGTAAGGCTTGAACAGAGAAATAAGCTGCAAAGAACCAAGCTTATACACAAAAAATTATCAATCTATAAAGATAATGACAAAATGTCTGCTAATTTTATGCTTGATAGACAAGCTGTGAAACTTCGGGCAAATAGAAAGAATTTAATCACAAGAGCAGCAACAATTAATAAAACTCCAAGAAGTAAAATCGGCTGGAATATGAAGATTGATTTTAATATAAAGCCTGTTGAGAGCGATTTTGTATTAAAAATTAAAAATGTTTCAAAAGACTTTGGAGAAAAGAATGTCATTAAGGATTTTTCTCTCGATATCTTGCGGGGCGAGAAAATTGCTTTAGTTGGTCCAAATGGTAGGGGAAAGACAACATTGCTTCGGTGTATAAGTGGTGAGATTAACGATTTTGAGGGTTCGATTGAGATGGCACCTCAAGTTAAACTTGGTTACCTGGATCAAGAAAATATGTCTTTGAACTACGAAAATACTGTTTTGCAGGAGTTTTTGTCTGTAGCTAGAGGAATGGATGAAACAGGAGCTCGCTCATTCTTGCACTTCTTTTTATTCGAAGGTGAAATGCCAATGAGAAAAGTTGGGTTCTTATCAGAGGGCGAAAAATTGAAATTGAAGCTTGCAAAACTTCTTTATTCTAAATCAAATCTACTTCTTCTTGATGAACCTACAAATCACTTGGATATCGCATCGCAAGAGGTTATCGAAAAAGCTTTAAAGGATTATGAAGGCAGCATTATCATTGTTACTCACGATATGACCTTAATAAAAGGACTTGGGATTGAGAAGATTATCAGGCTCTAAACCCTTTTGGTCCTTCTCCTATTCAACTTTTTTCAATGACTCACTAAATACAAATGGTTAAAATTATTATAAACTTCTATTGTAATTTAATTGTTTAACTCATCAATGAATATCAATTTTCACTCAAACCCAAAACCTTTTTCAAAAAAGAAGAAAATCCAAAAACCTCTTCTTATCTCAATTATTGTAGTTTTAATATTGATACTTGGAAGCGCAAGTTTTGCTATGTTTAAAATAACTAGAACCGATAAATCATCATCTTCAGTCTCATCCGACAAAAACAGCGGGATTGCAAGTGATTTGAATAATCAAACTAAGGTCGCAGAGCCACCAAAGCCTGTTTTGAAAGCGAGTCCAATCAATGGAATAAAACTGGAGGAATCTGCTTTTAATGCTATTAGCTCGCGACCTGTACTTGCAGTAATGATTCAAAATAATTCAGCATCAAGGCCTGAATGGGGTCTAGACCAGGCTGATGTGGTTTATGAAACTCTAGCTGAGGGAGGAATTACACGCTTTATGGGTGTTTTCTGGTCTCAGGATGCTGAAAAACTTCAATCGGTTCGAAGTGCTAGAAAATATTTTGTTGATTTATTAGGAGACTATAATAATCCTGCTTATATGCATATAGGATATTCTGATGGTGCCGAAAATGTAAGCGCTCTTGCCGCTTTAGGCAGGTATAAGATTAGGGATTTGGGTAATTTAGGTGGAGCGTTTGATCGTGATCGTGCTTGTGAAAAAATTCGAGCCGTAGAGCATTGTGCGTTTTCATCGACTTCAACATTATGGAGTCTAGCTACTAAGTCAAAGTGGACAAGCGATATTGCTGCCTTACAACCCTGGAAATTCAAGGATAGCAGTGTTGCTGATGAATCGATCGGTAAAGAAGTAACTAGTTTTACTACAAATTTTAGTTCATTATATAGCGCTGACTACTCTGTTAATTGGAAATATGATAAAGCTTCTAATAAGTACCTTAGGTTCAATGTTAATAATACTCCTTATACTCTTGG
>JAYTAQ010000163.1:0-2719 GCA_043737415.1 bacterium | reverse complement strand
TTCAGTAATTATCAAATAGATATTTGACGAGTAGTCTTGAAAAAATCTAACACATGTTTTTATGTTAATACATCAACTAAAACAGCTATAAAGCTTATTGAAACAATCGAAACAACTGACAAAATTGAGAACAGTATCTTTTTTTTCATTGCGCCGATTTCCATTGAGTAATATTAGCAAAACAGAATTAAGTCTTCAAACAAAAACCGGCAGTGGTTTTAATCGAACTTCCGGTTTTATTATTAAATAGAATTATTACTTGATTTTATCTTTTTCATTCTGCAATGCTACTGCCCGTGTCTTGTCAGCAATCTCTTTAGAAAGCTTACTATCAGCTTTCAGAGTTTCTTTAACAGCTTCTTTACCGTTTCCGAGTTGAGCATCATTATACTTATACCATCCAGCTGATTTCTGAATAATTCCATGTTCAACTGCAGCTGCGATTAAGGAAGAGTATTTATCAATGCCCATAGGGTAGATAATATCGAATTCTGTCTCTCTAAAAGGAGGTGCAACTTTGTTTTTAACAATTTTAACTTTTACAGCATTTCCCATAATTTTTCCCTCTTTGTCAGCAAGTCTCTCACCTTTTCTGATTTCAATACGGACTGATGCGTAAAATTTTAATGCATTTCCGCCAGTTGTTGTTTCTGGGTTACCAAACATCACTCCAATTTTCATCCTGACTTGGTTGATGAAAATAATGGTAGTCTTTGATTTTGAGGTTGCAGCGGTAATTTTTCTTAAAGCCTGTGACATAAGTCTAGCTTGTGTTCCCATTTGAGGATCTCCCATCTCTCCCTCAATCTCTGATTTTGGTGTTAATGCTGCTACTGAGTCAACTACAACAATGTCAACGCCTCCTGATCTAACTAATGTTTCTACTATCTCAAGAGCCTGCTCTCCGTAATCGGGTTGAGATATAAACATATTTTCAACATCCACTCCCATGTTTTTTGCATATTGAGGGTCCATAGCGTGCTCAGCGTCGATATATGCAGCTGTTGCTCCATTTTTTTGAGCCTCAGCAATAATACTTAAAGCCAAAGTAGTTTTACCTGATGACTCTAGACCATAGATTTCAATGATTCTACCTTTTGGCACTCCTCCGATTCCTAAAGCAAGGTCTAGCGATAAAGCACCTGTTGAAATAGCTTCGATTGCCTCTTGAGGTCTATCGCTCATTTTCATAATTGCGCCTTTACCGAATTGTTTTTCTATTTGAGCAAGCGCTACCTGTAAAGCTTGTTTTCTTGCTGTAGCTACATTGTCATTTGCAATTGTTGTTTTTTCTTCTTTTGTTGCCATGTTTGAAATTAGATGTTGATTAAGTATATACAAATTTCTGGTTTATTCCATTAAAACAGCGGATTAACTGCTTTGTAAAAACGATTTTTCCAGATTAGTGTTTATATTTATTGTTTAACTTTAACTTAAGTACTTTAGCATTTCTTTTTTTTAAAGTCTAGAACAAAACATAGAACACTTTTCCTTAATAACTGAGTTAATTCTCTCTTACTGATTTAATTTGGTCAATGAGTAACTTATGAGTAATGCTTTGTTGTTTGAGGGTTACTAAATTATAATGCTTTGTGCACCCTGAAAATATTATTATTGTTGGTCCAACTAGTTCAGGTAAAAGTGATCTGGCAGGAATTATTGCTTCTCATCTTAATATTCCTGTTTTTAGCTGTGATGCGATTCAGATTTATAAAGAATTAAACCTACTTAGTAATAAGCCAATATTTCACTCTCAAAAACTCGAAGATTGCGAAGTGAAGAGTTATATAAAAACTGGATTAGTTCTTGATTTTCCGTCCTATCATAACTTTGAGTTCAAAATAATTCGTAGAAAAGAAGGTAAATTTATTATTAACAAAAGTCTTGATTCTCAGGATTTTTTTAGGTGGTTGGTGCTTTTAGATCTGATTGAAGATAAAGTTGAGGTTAATAATAAAGTTTTTGAAAACTATCTTTTTGATATCAAAAACTACACCGAATCCTATTCTTCATCTGAGTTTGCATCGGATGTTAATAGGATAACTAAAAAGCAAAACCTTACATCAAAGATAATTGCTGGCGGAACAATTTATTACGCTTACCACTATATTTTTGGAACAGAATTTAATAATAATGAAAATCAAGTACTGATCCATGAACCAATGGAGCTAGAGGATATTATAACTTTTTTATCTAAAAATGATCCTAAAACCTTAGTTCTACTTGATGTAAAGAACAAACAAAGACTTGAAAAGGCGATTGCGTTTATAAAAAGTACAGGAAATAAATTTTCTGAACATTATCATAAAAAGACCAATATACTTAATGATTTCTTGCTTATTGCAATTGTACCCAAGAGTAGGGAAGAGTATGTAAATAGATTAGAGAAAGTTGTCAAAAAGAGGATCGATAATGAAGCATTGGTTGAGATTCATTCTTTAAAAATTAAATATGGAGAAACGATCTCTGAATGGTTAAAAAGTATTTCATATGAATACAGGTACGGAGTGTTGATTCAAGAATTGTTAAGTGAAAATACCGAACTAAGTATTGAAAGCCCACGAATTACGAATCTTATCGCTGAACTTCAAATTAAGGAGAGGCAGTATACAAAGCGTCAATGTATTTTTATAAAGAAGCTTCTCCGCGATCTCTCCGAGAAAGAAGTATTAGGGCAGTAGACAAGTTGTTAACAAAAACCTAAAATTATGTTCACTCT
>JAYTAQ010000162.1:0-6806 GCA_043737415.1 bacterium | reverse complement strand
CTTTGATTAAGTGAGTCAGTAATTGTATTATGATCAGTTAATGTGATCGGGAGGAATATTAAAGCCGCTACACCGTGGTTAAAGAGTGTTTTTAAGGGTAATCTGTATATGCTTTTTGTTCAGCAAAAAAAGATAATTAATGTTATGCTTTTTTTGATAATTTTCATTTCTTTGATTGCAGGCATGTTGCAACTTTTTGATAAGAAGTCTCCTAGTGCTCATGCATCGCCCTCGGTTACTGTCTATACAGATTTTTTGGATGACGGATGGTACTGTTCAAGATATGGCTGAAGGATTTGACGGTACAATTTATTTAGCTGGTGATTTTTCTAATGTGGGTCCATTTACTGGAAATGCTATTCCTATAAACTCATCAACAACATCAGGAACTTTAATTTCTCCTTATCCAAAAGTAGAGAAGGGTATTGCTAATTCAATTATTTCCGACGGTTCGGGTGGTTGGTTTATTGGCGGTACTTTTACTCAAATTGGTGGTGTAGCAAAAGCTGGTCTTGCACATATATTGTCTAACGGCTCAATAGATTCTTCATGGAATGCTAGCGTTGATACAATAAATTCAGACGTTAGGGATATGATTATATATGGTGGAAATTTGTACTTCGGTGGGCAATTTACTGTGGTAAACGGACAATCAAGGTCAAATTTAGCTGCTGTGAGTGTGGCAGACGGAACTTTGCAGTCTTAGGCTTCGACAATGGCAAATGGAAGTTATATCAGTGACTTACTTATAAATGGGACAACATTATACGTTGGAGGTAGTTATAATCTAATCAATGGTGTTTCACACAGCAGTGTATCTTCTTTCAATTTATTAACTGGATCTTTAACTGCTTTTAATGTCAACCTAGTTTCAGTTTACATTCCTCAATCAGCCAATGTTCTCTCTATGAATATCATAGGTTCAAATCTGTACAATGCAGGCTTTTTTGAAAAAATTGGAGCTGTTCTAAGACATAACTTTGCATCAGTAGATTCTATTACAGGCTCTCTTAATTCTCTCGATCTTAATATTTCTCAATATTCACTAATAAAATCATTGGCGAGCTCCGGAACCAATTTATTTATTGGGGGAAATTTTTCTTCTATTGGGGGACAAACCCGGAACTATTTAGGAGAATTAAACGCTTCTACTTACTGGTTTGATTACGTCATTTAATGCAGGCTTAAGTAGTAGTGATGGCAGCTCTGTTTACAATATTTATATCAACGGTACTACTCTGTACGTTGGCGGAATTTTTACAACAATTAGTGGTCAGGCAAGAAAAAATCTGGCTGCATACGATACTTTAACTAATACTATTACTTCTTTTGCCCCACCATTCGCTGGTGGAGTTAGCAATATGGCTTTCAATGGCACAACTCTTTATGAGATTGGTAATTTTGATTTTTATAATGGAGTTGCAAGAAATAGTTTAGCAGCCATAGATCCTACAACCAGGCAAGCAACATCATGGGATCCGGAATATCTCGACCGATGATGTTAATGGGTCTCCGAAAGTGAATGCCATCGAGCTTGATACTACAACTAATACCGCCTACATTGGTGGAGAATTCAATAAAGTGGGAGCAATATCTAGGACTCAATTAGCAGAGGTTTCCCTGACTACTGGCATAGCAACAGCCAGGAATCCAGTGATTGACCTTCCAATATATTTAGGTGGCTATTTCGATATTATTGACGGACAAAGTAGAAGCGGTATTGCCAAATACGACTTAGCCACAGGCGTTATTGATAGCACTTGGAATCCACCAATTGCAACTGGAGCAACTATTAATACATTTGATGTGGGTAAAACCGGAGATGTCTATGCCGGGGGAATTTTTGCCTCAATTGCTACAACGCTTGACGGGTTTGGAAATTCAATAGCTGATGAGGTTAACGAACTTCTTTTGATTCAATTAATGGGGATATTACCTCGTGGAAACCAAATCCTGATGGAGAAGTTCAAGTAATAAAATTACATGGATCAAGTGTCTATGTTGGTGGATGTTATTATAATATCGACGGCCAAACTCAAAACACTCTTGCAGAAACAAATATTGCAAATGGAAGCTTAACTAGTTGGAATCCAAATATGTACTTTTGTGATTCAGGAGAGGGAGGACAGTCAGGAGTCAAGGATATTTTACGAAATAGTTAATCAGTTTTTATTGCTGGAGATTTTAGCTTAGTTGGCGCTGATACAAGAGCTAATGCAGCCGAAATAGATGCCTCTACTGGACTAGCAACGAGCTGGGATGCTTTCGCAAACAATACAGTAAACAAAGTCTTATTGACTAACGATACTTTCTGTATTGGGGGTAGATTTGATGCTGCAGGTGGGTTTAATATAGCTAATTTCGCTGCATTCCAAAATCTGGATGGATTAGAACCTACATCAACTCCAACCTCTACACCAACTCTAACCTTGACTCCATCGGCATCAGCTACTCCAACTCCATCATTAATCCCTTCTATTAATTTTTCCACACCTTCCTCAAATGGTTCCGAATCAAATTCTTCTGTAAATCTTCCACTCACACTCTTAGGGACGTATGCCAGTAATGTGACAGTAAACTATTCCATTACTGGAGGCACATCAATAGGAGGAGGTGTAGATTATACTTTGGCCAGTGGTACAGCAACAGTTACAGCTGGCCAATTAACAACAAATATACCTTTAACAATTGTTCAAGATATGGTTAATGAGCCAGCTGAAACTATAATTGTAACTATTTCTAACCCCATAAATGCTACTCTTGGGGGAACAACCACTCATACGTATACAATTAATTACAACAGCATTGGAGCTGGAATATCATTTGAGGGATCGCCATTAAATTCAAATGTTACAGAAGGTAGTGCTAATAATTTTTATTCCATTGCATTAACAAGCCAGCCTAACTCAGATGTAACAATTAACTTAAATCCTGATTTACAGCTTACAACTAGTGAATCATCAGTTGATATTACAGACAATGACTCCGCAGGTGTATCAGTTGTTCAATCGGGTGGGTCGACTACAGTTTCGGAAGCTATGTGATTGACTTAAGTAAATTAACATTTCAAACTAAACAAATCCAACTGAATATTACCCAAGAAGGCGGGGTAGACCTTCAGTCTACATTGGAAATGAGCAAGGATTTACAGCTTGATCTTGCAACCCAGCTACCCTTGAGAATAGCAGGATTTGATCCTAAATTGATTATGAGTTTCGCTGTAGGACTTTTATCTATAATCAATGCTATAGCAATAAGGACACTGACTGCATATATCATTACTGCTTTCATAATCATTGCAAGTGTGGTGTTCACAAAATTTGCCAGAAATTCAAAACAATTCAATTTTTAAGAAAATAGAGTAGAACTTGTTTAAAGTATTAATAAATACAAACTTCGAATTGATCAATCAAACGTTTGGTACTTTTTTTGATACATATCTTACCTCGTTTTTTCTATGTTCAGTTGATGTTTTAAGCCGGAACAAGTAACCAAGGAAGATAAATATACCAGATACACGAGCAGCCAATAGGTAAAGCGAGGCCCTTATGTACCTCTGGTTGAGGGAAAGAAGTATGTAGATAGAATAAAATAATCCCACCGAAGCGGGATTATTTTATTCCAGTTTATCTACTTAAAGATTAATCAATTCACTCAAACCAACTTTTAGGGAAGGTCCCATTGTTGTTTTTACATGAATTGTCTTAACTTCATTCAAAAGACCAGGAGTAGTCTCTTTTATAGCACCAATTAGTGCTTTGATGTTTGCAAGTGAAGATTCAGCGCCCTGTGAGACCTTTGAAACAACGGTATTCATAACACCTGATTTATCTTCTTTAAAGTTTGTTTTACCTGCTTTAAACTCGCTAACTGCAGCTGTAACATCAGCTACCACTGTTCCTGTTTTTGGATTTGGCATTAAACCCTTTGTTCCCAAAACTCTTCCAAGCTTTGCGATCTTAGGCATAACAGAAGGTGTAGCAATAACTACATCAAATTCAAACCAGTTCTGCTCACTAATCTTAGTGACATACTCTTCAAGACCAGCAAAGTCTGCCCCAGCTTCAAGTGCTGCTTTTGCGTCATTGCCTTCAGCTAATACTAAAACTCTAGTTGCAGTACCAAATTGATTTGGGTATGTAACAGAAATTTTGTATGGCTGAGGATTCTTGTTAGATCGTTTAATTGCAATCTTAAGCTCTACAGCTTGATCGAATTTGTAAGGATTATTAACACAAGCAACTTCTAAATATGATTTTAGATCAGTAGCTTTTGTAACGATTGCCTTAATTTTTTTATAATTCTTAGATCTTTTCATTACTCAGTAACCTCCAATCCCATGTTTTTTGCAGTTCCAGCGATAATCTTCATAGCAGCTTCAATAGTCAACGCATTTAAGTCTTCCATTTTCTTTTCAGCAACTTCGCGAAGTTGAGCTGTAGTGATTTTACCTACTTTGTTTTTGTTTGGAACGCCAGATCCTTTTGTGATCTTAGCAATCTTCTTCAATAACTCTGAAGCAGGAGGTGTTTTTAAAATAAAAGTGTACGATCTATCTTCATAGACTGTAATCACTGCTGGGATAACCATATCACCCATGCTCGCAGTTTTTTCATTAAACTCTTTTACGAACAGGCCAATATTGATACCCGTTGCTCCAAGAGCTGGTCCTATAGGAGGGGCCGGCGTAGCCTTACCAGCTGGGGCTTGTATCTTTACAATTGCCTTAACTTTTTTTGCCATAATACATCAGGATTATACGGTAAAACCGCACAAATACCAAGGTGTACACTTTCGGGAAATATTCAAGATAATTAATTTGATTTGTTACTATAACTTTTCAATTTATTCTTATTTTGAATCCAACAAGATTGGAGTGTTTTGTCTCTATGATTACACTTTTAGCAATTTTTTCGCACCGCCATCCCATTTGTACACAGAAGTTGATTGTGTTGGTGAGTCTGGAGATCCTGACTGATATTTTATTTCTACAGCTGAGTCAGGAAGTACTGCGACTGATCCTTTTGGATACTCCTCTGCTTTAAGTATCTGCACAAGGCCATTATCAATGTATGTGTATACATAAATATTCAAAAAATTACCCGCTCCTCCTAATTTGTAAGAGAAGATTCCATCAGCTTTGCCGTCTCCTGTAACATCAGCATAAATTGGATTCAACCATGCATCTCCATTTGCCTTATTTATATTAATAAGAGTATCGTATTTAAGATCTCTAATATCTTTTGGAGATAGCTGAGTAATTTTATTATTAGCAGCATTCAGATCGTTTGTTAAACGGCCGTTTTGTGCAATATAATCACTGTTTTTGCCTTTTAAATCATCAATCTGCTTTTGAAGATCAACGATATTAAGGTTTTGCTGTGACTTTAATTTTCCAACTTCGTCGTTAAGATTAGCAACTTGAGTGTTTTTGTCTTTGTAGTAAACATAGCCTTTTATAGCGGCAAAGCCTCCCCCTGCCACAAATAAGATTAGCAGAAGTGTTAAAAATCCTAGTGCGAATTTTAGCCTCCACACAGAGGGCCTTTTTTGAACTAATATTTTATTTACTACTGGTGAAGCTGTACTTTGTTGTTCCATACTTAAGGATCATTATAGCACTTTAGGATCAGAGCTGAAATTATTTTGTTAAAAAAGACTCCCAAAGGAGTCTTTTGATGCCACTAAAAATAACGCTATGTGACTAAAATTGATGTGTGTAGTGATTTCTACTGCTTAACGATGTGAGTAACATCTAATTCAACTGGAACCTCTCGTCCAAGGAATTGAATCATAACTTTAACTCTACCTTTGTCTTTATCAATCTCGGTAATCGAACCTGTAAAGTCTTTGAAATCACCTTGTGTAACTTGAATAACATCACCAACAAGAATATCAATTTTATAAGAAGACTGTTTTTGATTACTAAAATCGATAATACCTTGAACTTCATCTTCTGAAAGAGGAGTTGGCTTTCTATCTGTTCCTGCAAAGTTTGTAACACCTTGGGTATCTCTAATCAAGGGCCAGGTAGCATCGCTTAAAACCATGTTTACCATTATATAACCCGGGAAAATCTTTTCTTTTACTGATTTTTTCTCACCTCGCTTGATAGCAATTTTTTCTTGAGTAGGAACCAATACATCTAAGATCATTTCCGAAAGACCTGCATTTTCTGCTCGAGTCCTGATCAAGTCTGCTACCCTGTTTTCCTGTCCGGAAATAACACTGATAACGAACCATCTTGGCTTTTTATTATTACTTTGCATTTTTAACTATAACATTAAGTATCTTATCCAGTACAAAATCGTATGCAAATAATATTCCGCTTGAAATAATTATCGCCATAACTGCTATAACAGTATATTTTAAAGTATCTCTGAACGAAAGCCATGTAATGCTTGTTAACTCTGAGACACCTTTTTTTACTGTAGCATAGTAGATACACCATACGACAAAACCGACACAAAATATTACGAATGACAAAAAGAGCAGAGCATAACCCCCTGAAAGCTCTTTGCCAAACAAACTTTTAACGACTTCTGAAGCAAAACCCATCTTTGGAAGTATATCATCATCAGATGATTTACAAAAGCCCTGTCGGTGTAGCAAATTTGAGAATTAGATATGAGCAAAATTGATCAAAAAAATTGTCACTTTGATAGCTAATATTCACCGACAAATTGATAAGAATCAGTAATATCCGGTTGATAAATAATGTTCTGATCGCCGAAAAGATCATTGAGTGTGGTATTAAATGCGATTACTGTCATGAGATTATTAGAATTAGGATTTTTTTCCAAACT
>JAYTAQ010000161.1:0-2760 GCA_043737415.1 bacterium | reverse complement strand
GAGATATTTAAAAACGCTGTGACAGCGACTCAAGACAGGCGAAAAAGTGAAGATAAATCTACATATCCTAATATGCAAGTTGAAGTATTTGTAGAAGCATTTGGTGATAGAAATATATTTATTACAACATCAGACAATGGGATTGGAATACCACCAGATAACATACTTAAAATATTTCAAATGTACTTTTCAACAATTGATAATCCAAGCATTAAGGGCCTTGGAAGCGGACTCACGGTTGTGGAAAGGGCAGGATTTCTTCACGAAGCATCGTTATCAATCTCTAGCATTACCCGAGGAGAAAAGGGAAGTGGAATAGCATTTAGGATTGTTGATTTACATGAAGGGAAAGTCAGCACTACTGTAATTACTGATCAACAAGTTAGTACAAGTCCAGTAATATTCGCTGCTACTAGTCCTGGAACTGTATTTACAATTAGCATCCCGATAAGAAAAAAACCTAAGTAGCCAGTGATCACAGCCGTAACCAATCTCCCAATCCTACACTTCTTTGAAATTTTCGTCTTAACGAGAGTTTTGACTCAGGTTTATTATTAATTTTGGTTACAAGATCAATGATCTCCTTAGCCTCAGAACTAGATTGTCCTATCATTAATCGCTCCAGCATCGGCTCAATCCCCCACAATCTAATAACAGATTTATCAGAAGTATCTATGACTTCAAAGCATCTTTTAAGCATAAATTTAAACTCATTAATTGAATTTCCCGGCTCCTTAAAGTCACCCCATTCCTCAGCCTGTGCCTCAGTTATCTCAATTTTAAATCCTAAATTCTTTGCTCTTGATTTAATTTCTTCAAAAATATCTGTTCCATACTGAACTTGCTGAGCGGTAACTGCATCAATATTTTCGCCGTTTATATTTGGTGAACTCGGAGTTAAATGGTAATAATCAAATCCAAAAACTAGTTTATTTTTTAATTGAGGCCTTTCTTGAATCAACTCTTCAAACAAATCATAAATTTGAACAATATTTGACCTATCAATCACTGCTTCCCAAACGCCTTGACTATTTCCTGGAGTATTTACCAGAACAGTGGCATTCGGAAAATAATTTAAACCAATAAGAATAATTTTTTTAAGGAAATCACTGCCAATCGCCCATTTTCTCTCCCCAAAGTGGGAAAAAGGCTCGTTTTCAGCTTGGATACCAGTAATTCTTGCAAGCTGCTCGGTAGTATATTTTTTTTGAATATAAGTAAGTAAATCATTAGTGTAGTCCTCTGCTACTTTTGCAAAAGTTGTACCATCATTTACTGTGCCGCCTTTTTCGGGAGCGTCACCGGTATTTGTAATTACTTCTTGAGTAACATGCTGTTCAGGCCACCTGAATGTTTTGACTGGACCAAAGTTCAGGCAGACATTTACGTTTTTACTCAACAAATAATCAAGATATGCTCCATAATTCTTTTCAAATTCTGAAGCTGAAAATTTTCCTGCATTTTGATCTTTATCATCAGCCGTATCCCATCTTACTCCAAATCTTATTTCCTTCATCTTCAGCTCATCAACCATAACGTCAATCGCTTTTTTTCCATGCCTCAAATAAGCAATTCTGATATCCATGTTTTGCTTCTCAGACTCATTTCTATCATCAAAGTTAGCATTTTTTAACTTACCTTCCCATTCATCAGGACTAAATGAGCAGCCAATATCCACGTTCTTTAAAACCTCAGCATTCTCAAGTATAAAAGCCTCATTGCTATCACCTAGCTGGTTCCATGTCTCACTCTGCAGAGTCCATGCTGGTATTGAGCTCAATAAAGGATTTCTTAATCTATAAAGTACTGCTAATCCTGCTGCTGCAATCACTGTTGGTTTAACAAAATTCCAAAAGAAATCTCGCCTGGAAGTCTCAGCCTTATTTCCAGTAGTTTCTAACGAGTCGTTAATTTGTGTTTGTTCATCAGCCATAATCTAAATTAATATCATTATACCATCGAACAGGCTTTGCGTCCTGAAAGTTGGTTCTAAAAGGTATATAATACAAAAACTTATGTCTTTATTTGGAACATCTTATCGAAAACTGGTCTTTCTAGACATTGAGACAACAGGTACGAGCTCTGAATACGATAAAATCACAGAGATAGGAGCTCTAGTATACGAAGATGGAGTTCTTATAAAAACTTTCTCAAAACTCGTAAACCCAGAAATCGAAATTCCTGCATTTATTACAAAAATTACCGGTATTACAAATCAAATGGTTATCGGTAAGCCTATTTTTGAAGACATCAGCGACGAACTTTTTGAATTTCTTGATGGAGCGATTTTTGTAGCCCACAACGTTGTATTTGACTATAACTTTATTCAAAATGCATTCAAAAAAGTCGGAATGGATTACTCAAGTGATCATTTCTGTACAGTACAACTTTCAAGACATCTTTACCCTGACTTCCCGAGACACAGCCTTGACGAGGTTATGTATCGTATGGGCATCTCTTGCAACGCTAGACATAGGGCGTTTGACGATGCTGAAGTTATTTCCAAATTTTATGAAAAAGCTCAAAACCTTTTTCCTGAAGAGCAATTCCAGACTACGATTAAAAGGATTTTAAAACAAGGAACGAAATAGATTTAATTTGGCTAAGTTTTTTGTCAGAGATTTTAAACCGTAGCCTCCTCATACTTAAATAGCAATCTAGTTAGATTTTTTCTATAATGTATATTCATATAAATCTATTTACGGTATTATGTATAGACAAAGCTTAGGTATAAAAACAATGGCAACTTTATCAACACAA